>CAYTJW010000122.1:0-10911 GCA_964438135.1 uncultured Thermoanaerobaculia bacterium | reverse complement strand
CGCCTCGGCGGCGGCGCCAGCGACGCCCGCCGCCAGCCCGCCGGTGGCCTGGTGGGGCCGGCCAGGCGGCCGGCTCGCCCCGCCGTGGTCCCACAGGCGGCGCTCGACCTCGGTGTCGCCGACCACCAGCAGCACGACCCGCTCCAGGCAGCGGTTGAGCTCGGCCAGCATCCCGTCGAGCAACGCCACCTGGCGCAGGGTGCGCGGGTAGCCGTCGAGGACGAAGCCGCGCGCGGCCCGGTCGTGGTGCAGGCGGGGCAGGACCAGCCCGCTCAGGATCGTGTCCGGGACCAGCTTCCCGGCCGCCATCGGCGCCGCAGCCTGCCGCCCCACTGCCGTCCCCTGCCGCACCTCGGCGGCGAGCAGCTCGCCGGTCGAGATGCGGGGGATGGAGTAGCGCTCGGCCAACAGCTCCGCCTGGACTCCTCGGCCCGAGCCGGGCGGGCCGAGGAAGACCAGGTTGAGGCCGGAGAAGCCTGGGCTCATCCCCTCCTCCCGCGCACCCGGCCGCGGCGCATGAACCCGTCGTAGTGGCGCATCACGAGCTGCGACTCCACCTGGTTGACGGTGTCCATGGCGACGCCGATGACGATCAGGAGAGAGGTGCCGCCGAAGTAGAACGAGATGCCGAGACCGTTGGTCACCCAGGCGGGCAGCAGCGAGTCGAGCGTGGGGCCGACGAAGGGGATGGTGGCGACCTTGAAGCCGGAGATCAGGACCTGCGGCAGGATCGCGACCAGCGCCAGGTAGATGGAGCCGACCAGGGTGATGCGGGTCAGGATCTTGTCGATGAACTCGGCCGTGCGCTTGCCGGGGCGGATGCCGGGGATGAAGCCGCCGTACTTGCGCATGTTCTCGGCCGTGTCCTCGGGGTTGAAGATGATCGAGGTGTAGAAGTAGCAGAAGAAGATGATGGACAGGAAGTAGCAGAGGTTGTACAGCGGCTCGCCCCAGCCCAGCGCCTCGGTGACCTTCTGCAGCCAGCGGTTCTCGAACATCTGCCCGAGGGTCTGCGGGAAGGACATGATCGAGGCGGCGAAGATGACCGGGATGACGCCGCCGGTGTTGACCCGCAGCGGCAGATAGGTGCTCTGGCCCCCGTACACCCGCCGGCCGACGACCCGCTTGGCGTACTGGATCGGGATCCGCCGCTGCCCTCGCTCCATGAAGACGATCGCCGCCACCACCAGGAGCATGAACACGACCAGCACCGCCACCACCAGGATCTGCAGCTTGCCGCTGGCGACGTCGGTGAAGGTGCCGAGGATGGCGGCCGGCAGGGCGACGACGATGCCGGCGAAGATGATCAGCGAGATGCCGTTGCCGATGCCCCGCTCGGTGATCTGCTCGCCCAGCCACATGACGAAGGCGGTGCCGGTGGTCAGGGTCAGCACCGTCAGGAGACGGAAGCCCCAGCCCTTGATGTTGTCCGGGACCAGCGGCATGCCGCCCGGGGCCTGGGCGCTCTCGAGGAAGAAGGAGATGCCGAGGGACTGGATCACCGACAGGACGACCGTGCCGTAGCGGGTGTACTGGGTGATCTTGCGCCGGCCCAGCTCGCCTTCCTTGGAGAGCTTCTCCAGGTACGGCCAGACCACCGTCAGGAGCTGCAGGATGATCGACGCCGAGATGTACGGCATGATGCCGAGGGCGAACACGGTCATGCGCTCGAGCGCCCCACCCGAGAACAGGTTGAGGAAGCCGAGCACCGTGCCGCGGGCGGCGTCCATGAACTCCTTCAGACCCGCCGGGTCGACGCCCGGGATGGGGATGAAGGTGCCGATCCGGTAGACCGCGAGCAGACCGAAGGTGAAGAAGATCCGCCTGCGCAGGTCGGGAATCGCGAAGATGTTGCGGAAGCTGTCGATCACGGCGCCACCACCTCGCAGCTGCCCCCGGCCGCCTCGATCTTGGCCCGGGCCGCCGCCGAGAAGCCGTTCGCCTCGACCTGCAGCTTCTTGCCGAGGTCGCCGTTGGCCAGCACCTTGACCGGGCCTGCCCCGCGGTCGACCAGGCCCTTCGCCTCCAGCGCCGCCCGGTTGACCCGGTCGCCGTCGGCGAACACCCGCTCCAGGTCGCGCAGGCTCACCACCTGGTAGGAGACCCGGAAGATGTTCGTGAACCCCCGCTTCGGCAGCCGCCGGGCGAGCGGCATCTGGCCACCCTCGAAGCCGAACCGTCGCGAGTACCCGCGGCGGGACTTCTGCCCCTTCTCACCGCGACCGGAGGTCTTGCCCAGGCCCGAGCCGGGGCCCCGGCCGACCCTCGTCCGCGGTCTCTTCGCTCCAGATGCCGGACGCAGCGTGCTCAGTTCCATGGCTCACGCCTCCACTTCCTCGACCGCGACCAGGTGCGAGACCTTGGTCACCATGCCGCGGATACAGGCGTCGTCGGGGCGCAGCACGCTGCGCCCGATACGCCCCAGCCCCAGGCCGGCGAGCACCTTCTTCTGCCGGCTCTGGAAGCCGATCTGACTGCGCACCTGGGTGATCTTCAGCATCCTCTTCGCGCTCATGACTGCTCGGCCTCCACCGTCGCGGGCACCGGCGCTGCCGGCTCCTGAGCCTCGGCCTCGACCGCCGCGTCCCCGCCGCCGGTCTCAGCGCCCCGCAGGCGCTTGACCTGGTCCGTGGTCATCAGCCGACCGATGGCGTCGAAGGTCGCCCGCACCACGTTGAACGGGTTGCGACTGCCGACGATCTTGGTCAGGACGTCCTGCACGCCCGCCGACTCCATCACCGCGCGAACCCCGCCGCCGGCGATGACGCCGGTGCCGGGCGACGCCGGTCGCAGCATGACCCGGGTCGCGCCCCAGCGGCCCCACACGGCGTGCGGGATGGTCCCCTGCAGCAGCGGCACCCGCACCATGTAGCGCTTGGCCTGCTCGCTCGCCTTCTGGATGGCGGGCGGCACCTCGCGCGCCTTGCCGGTGCCGTACCCGACCTGACCCGAACCGTCCCCCGCCACGACCACAGCGGAGAAGGAGAAGTTCTTGCCCCCCTTCACCACCTTGGCCACCCGGTTGATGTGCACCACGGTCTCGACGAACTCGACCTCTCGGCTCACCATCGTCGACCACCCCTACAGCTTGAGGCCCGCTTCGCGGGCAGCTTCCGCTACGGCACGGATGACGCCGTGGTAGGCGAACCCACCGCGGTCGAACACGACCGTGTCCATCCCCTTCTCCTTGGCCCTCGCCGCGATGACCGTGCCGAGCCGCTTCCCGGCCTCCACCCCGGCGGTGGACTTGAGCCCCTCGGCAACGGCCTTCTCGAGGGTCGACGCCGACGCCACCGTCACGCCCGCCCCGTCGTCGACGAGCTGGGCGTAGACGTAGCGGAGGCTGCGGAACACCGCCAGCCGCGGACGCTCCGAGGTGCCACGGACCGCGCGCCGATAGCGGCCCCGAATGCGCGACCTGCGCTCCTTGCGATTCCGGATCTGGCTCATCACCTCGCTCCTTGCTTGCCGGCCTTCATCCGCAGCTTCTCGCCGGCGTAGCGGATGCCCTTGCCCTTGTAGGGCTCCGGCGGCCGCAGCCCACGGATGTCCGCCGCCACCTGGCCGACCTTCTGGCGGTCGATCCCGGACACGGTGACGCGCCCGGTCTTGGCCTCGACCTCGACCGAGATCCCCTCCGGCACCGGGAAGCTCACCGGGTGGGAGTAGCCGAGGTGGAACACCACCTCCGCCCCCTTGGCCTCGGCGCGGTAGCCGATGCCGACGATCTCCAGCTCCTTCTTCCAGCCCGCCGACACCCCCGTGATCGCGTTGGCGAGGAGGGCGCGGGCGAGGCCGTGGTAGGCCCGGCTGCGACGGTCGTCGGCGTCACGGCTGAGGGTCACGACGGCGTTGTCGCGGGCCGCGCTGATCCCGGGCAAGAGACCCACCAGCAGCGAGCCCTTGGGTCCCTTGACCCGGACCACCCCGTGGCCGGGGTCGACCTGGACCCCGCCCGGGATGGGGATGGGCTTCCTTCCGATTCGTGACATGGCGCCCTCCCTACCAGACCTCGCACAGGACCTCGCCGCCGACGGACAGGCCACGCGCCTGCTCGTCGGTCAGCACGCCCCGGTTGGTCGAGACCACGGCGACGCCGAGCCCGCTCCGGACTCGCGGCAGCTCGGCCGCGCCGCGGAACACGCGGCGGCCGGGTCGCGACACCCGGCGCAGGCCGTGGATCGCCGGCTCGCCGTCGTCGGCGTACTTGAGGTAGACCCTGAGCACCCCCTGGGGGCCCTCCTCGAGCAGCTTGAAGGTCCGGATGAACCCCTCCTGCTTCAGGATCTTGGCGACCTCGAGCTTGATCTTGGACGCGGGCACGTCGGTGCGGTCATGGCGGACCATGGTCGCGTTGCGGATCCGCGTCAGCATGTCGGCAATCGGATCAGTCATGCTCATGGCATCCTCACCAGCTGGCCTTCGTCACCCCGGGCAGGAAGCCTTCCAGGGCCAGCTTGCGGAAGCAGACACGGCAAAGCTGGAACTTGCGCATGTAGCCGCGGGGACGGCCGCAGATCCGGCACCGGTTGCGGTGCCTGATGCGGTACTTCAGGGTGCGCGAACCCTTGGCGATCGAGGACTTACGTGCCACGGTCCCTCCCTACCGGCGCTGGAACGGCATGCCCAGAGCCGTCAACAGGGCCCGGGCGTGGTCATCGGTCCGGGCCGTCGTCGTCAGGGTGATGTTCATGCCCACCGTCCCCTCGACCTTCTGGTAGTCGACCTCGGGGAAGATGAGGATGTCACGCACCCCAAGAGTGAAGTTGCCACGGCCGTCGAAGGCGGTCGTGCTCACGCCCCGGAAGTCGCGCACCCGTGGCAGGGCGATGCTGATGAGGCGGTCGAGGAACTCGTACATCCGCTCCCGCCGCAGCGTGACCATCACCCCGACCGGCATCCCCTCCCTCAGCTTGAAGGCGGCGATGGACTTGCGGGCTCGGCGGATGACCGGCTTCTGGCCGGTGATGTTGCCCAGCTGCTCGGTCGCGGTGTCGAGCAGCTTGGCGTTGCGGGAGGCCTCCCCGGTGCCGATGTTGCAGGTGATCTTGCTCAACCGCGGCACCTGCATGGGGTTCGTCAACCCCAGCTCCTGCTTGAGCCTGGGGAAGATCTCCTCCTGGTACTGTTGCAGCAAGCGCGCCATCGTCCCTCCTATCGGTCGAGAATCGCGCCGTCGACCTTGGCCACGCGCACCTTGCGGCCGTCCTCGAGGACCTTGAAACCGACCCGGGTGCGCTTGCCGCTGTCGGGGGAGACCACCATGACGTTGGAGACGTGGATCGGCGCCTCGCGCTCGACGATCCCGCCCTTGATGTTCTTGGACGGGTTGGGTCGGGTGTGACGCTTGATCATGTTCACACCCTCGACCACCAGCCGCTGCTGGTCGCGGTCGACCCGCAGCACCCGGCCGCGGGACTTCCGCTGCTTGCCGGCGATCACCTCAACGGTGTCGCCCTTCTTGACTCGCACCTTGCCCATCGCCGCCTCCTCCTACAGCACTTCCGGCGCCAGGGAGATGATCTTCATGAACCGCTTCTCGCGCAGCTCGCGAGCCACGGGCCCGAACACGCGGGTTCCCACCGGGTCCAGCCCGGCGCCCAGGAGGACTGCGGCGTTGTCGTCGAAGCGGACGTAGGAGCCGTCGCGGCGCCGGGTCCGCATGCGGGTGCGGACGATGACCGCCTTCACCACGGTCCCCTTCTTGACGTCGGAGTCCGGGGCGGCCTCCTTGACCGCGCACACCACCACGTCCCCGAGACCCGCGTAGCGCGGTGCCGCCGCGCCGCCCAGCTGGCGGATGGTCATCAGCTTGCGGGCGCCGGAGTTGTCGGCGACGTTGAGCATGGTTCGCATCTGAATCATGGGACCCCCTCCCCGCTACTGGGCGCGCTCGACGATCTTGCGCACCCGCCACCGCTTCCGCCGCGACAGCGGCCGGCACTCCTCGATCAGGACGCGGTCGCCGGCGTTGCAGGCGTTCTCCTCGTCATGCGCCATGAACTTGGAGGTGGTCCGCACGATCCGGTGGTAGAGAGGGTGCAGGACGACGTTCTCCACCCGCACGACCACCGACTTCTCGGCGGCGTTGGTGACGACCACCCCGATCTTGGTGATCTTGCGGCGGCTGCCCGCGGCGTCGCTCATCGTGCACCCCCCTCGGCCTGGCGCTGGTTGATCACCGTCAGGACCCGGGCGATGCTCCTCCGGACGTGACGGATCCGGGTCGGGTCCTCGATCTGGCCGGTGGACTTCTGGAAGCGGAGCTTGAACAGCTGCTCCTCCAGATCGGACAGCCTCTTGCGCAGCTCGTCCATCGACTGCTCGCGGACCTGCGCGCGCAACTCCCTGCGTTTCATGGCTCCTGTCTCCTCGCGATGAAGCGCGACCGGATCGGCAGCTTGTGGGCCGCACGCCGCATCGCCTCGCGGGCGACGCCCTCGTCCACCCCCTCCATCTCGTAGAGGATGCGCGCCGGCCGCACCACCGCCACCCACTCCTCGGGCGCGCCCTTGCCCTTGCCCATGCGGGTCTCGAGCGGCTTCTTGGTGATCGGCTTGTCGGGGAAGACGCGGATCCAGATCTTGCCGCCGCGCTTGACGTGGCGGGTCATGGCGATGCGGGCCGCCTCGATCTGCCGCGCCGTCACCCAGCCGCCCTCGACAGCCTGCAGGGCGTAGTCACCGAAGGACAGGGTGGCGCCGCGCTGCGCGACCCCCTTCATGCGGCCCCGCTGCTGCTTCCTGTACTTGACCTTCTTCGGCATCAACATGGTGCCACCCCCTACAGCCGGCGCCGGATGGACCGCGCCCGGTGGCGCTCGCCGCGGTACACCCACACCTTGACGCCGATCGCGCCGTAGGTGGTGTAGGCGATGGCGAAGCCGTAGTCGATGTCCGCCTTGAGGGTGTGGAGGGGAAGACGGCCCTCCTTGTACCACTCGGCGCGGGCGATCTCGGCCCCGTTGAGGCGTCCCGCGCAGCGGATCCTGAACCCCTGCGCGCCGAATCGCATCGCGTTCTCCTGCGCGCGCCGCATCGCCCGCCGGAAGGCGATGCGCCGCTCGAGCTGGCGGGCGACGTTGGCCGCGATCAGGTGCGCGTCGATCTCCGGCCGCTGGATCTCCTGGATGTTGATGTGGATGTCCTGGCCGTAGCGCCGCATCAGGTCGTCGCGCAGCTTGTCGACGTCACGGCCTTTCGGGCCGATGATGATGCCCGGCCGCCCGGACAGGATGTTGACCCGCAGCTTGTTGGCGGTGCGCTCGATGTCGATCGCCGACACCGCCGCGTTGGTCAGCCGGACGCGCAGCTCCTGCCGGAGCTGCAGGTCCTCGTGCAGCAGATTGGCGTAGCTCTTGCGGTCGGCGTACCAGCGGGATCGCCAGGTGTTGTTGTAGCCGAGGCGAAAGCCGTACGGGTGCGTCTTCTGTCCCACCGCAGCCTCCTCAGGACTCCTGAACCTTGAGCTCTACCGTGATGTGGCACATCCGCTTCAAGATGCGGTGCAACCGCACCCACTTCGAGGCCGGCCGGCCCCGGCGCAGCCGCGGCCCGTCGTCGACCGAGATGCCGACGACGACCGAGCCGAGGTCCACACCCGGCCGCTTCTGCTCCAGGTTGGCAACCGCGGAGCGGATCACCTTGGCGATGTCGCGCGCCGCGCAGCGGTGCTGCAAGCCCAGCGACGACAGCGCCCGCTCGACCGGAATGCCGCGCACGGTGTCGGCGACGAGCCGCACCTTCTGCGGCGACGAGCGATAGTAGCGGAGTTGAGCTCGTGCTTCCATGGCCCCTCCCTCACCGAGCACCCTTCTCCTTCTTGCCGCTATGCCCCCGGAAGGTGCGGGTGGGGGCGAACTCGCCCAGCCGGTGCCCGACCATGTTCTCGGTGACGTAGACGGGGACGAACTTGTGGCCGTTGTGGACGGCGATGGTCAGGCCGACCATCAGCGGGGTGATGGTCGACCGGCGCGACCAGGTCTTGATGACGCGGCGGTCGCTGACCGAGACAGCCCCCTCGACCCGGCGGGCCAGGTGGTCGTCCACGAACGGTCCCTTGCGAATGGAGCGAGCCATCTTCTCCCCCTACTTCTTCCGGCGTGCCACGATCAGACGGTCAGAGGGCTTGCGGCCCCTGGTCTTGGCGCCCTTGGTCGGCCAGCCCCACGGCGACACGGGGTGGCGGCCCTTGTTGCGACCCTCGCCGCCGCCGTGCGGGTGGTCGACCGGGTTCATCGCCGTGCCCCGGGTCTGGGGGCGGATCCCGAGCCAGCGGGTCCGGCCAGCCTTGCCGATCGACAGGTTGCCGTGGTCGGCGTTGCCCACCTGGCCGATCGTCGCCATGCACGTCGCCAGCACCATGCGCATCTCGCCCGAGGGCATGCGCAGGGTGACGTAGGCGCCTTCCTTGGCGATCAGCTGGGCCGCGACCCCGGCCGCCCGCACCAGCTGGCCGCCGCGGCCCGGCTTGAGCTCGACGTTGTGCACCAGCGTGCCGAGGGGGATGCTCCGCAGGGGCATGGCGTTGGCGGGCCGCACCTCGACCTTCTCGCCGGCCAGCACCGCGTCGCCGACCTTCAACCCCACCGGCGCCAGGATGTAGCGCTTGTCGCCGTCGGCGTAGTGGAGCAGGGCGATGAAGGCCGACCGGTTGGGGTCGTACTCGATGGTCGCGACCCGCGCCGGCACCTCCAGCTTGTTGCGCTTGAAGTCGATGATGCGGTACAGCCGCTTGTGGCCGCGACCACGGTGCCGGCTGGTGACGTGGCCTTCGGCGTTGCGCCCCGAGGACCGCGTGATGCCGTAGACCAGCCGCTTCTCCGGCCGGGCGGACGTCAGCTCGCTGAAGTCCGCGCCCGTGAGGAAGCGGCGCCCCGGCGAGGTCGGCTTGTAGCTGCGAATGGCCATCGCGACCTCCTCACATGCCTTCGAGGAACTCGAGCGTCTTCGAGCCCGGCGCGAGCTTGACGTAGGCCTTGGCCACGGCGGGGCGGTGATTCACGACCCGCCCCCAGCGCATGACCGGCTTGCCCTTGCGGTTGAGCACGTGGACCGCGACCACGCGCACCCCGAACAGCTCCTCGACCGCCTTGCGGATCTCGATCTTGTTGGCGCGGCGGTCGACCTCGAAGCAGACGCTGTTCTCGCGCTCCTGCATGGTGGTCGTCTTCTCGGTGATGACGGGGCGGAGAATGATGTCGCGCGCCTTCATGACAGCACCTCGGTGAGGGCCCGCAGCGCCGGCTCCGACACCACGAGCCACCGGTGGTTGAGGACCTCGTAGGTGCTCACCGTGCCGGCCGACAGCAGCTGCAGCTCGGGCCGGTTTCGGCTGGCCAGGTGGAGGTTGACGTTCTCGACGCCGTCCACCAGCAGCACCTTCTCGCCCGCGAGGCCGAGCCGGTCGAGCCGGGCGAGGAAGGCCTTGGTCTTGGGCGCCTCCAGCTCGAGGCTCGCCAACACCAGCATGCGGCCCTCGCGCACGCGCTGCGACAGCACGCCGCACAGCGCGACCCGCCGCGCCTTGCGGTTGACCTTCATGGCGTAGGAGCGCGGCCGCGGCCCGTGGATGGTGCCGCCGTGCCGCCACAGCGGCGACCGGCGGTGACCCGCGCGAGCCCGACCGGTGTGCTTCTGCTTCCACGGCTTGATGCCGCTGCCCTCGACCTCGCCCCGGTTCTTGGCCTTGTGGGTGCCGCGCCGGCGACTCGCCAGGTGGGCGCGAACCACCTCCCACACCAGGTGCTCGTTGACCTCGCGGTCGAACACCTCGTCGGGGACCTCGATCTGGCCGACGACCTCGTTGTCCCAGTTCCTGACGTCGATGACCATGGCGCCCCCCTCACCCCACCTTGACGATCCGCACGAAGCTGTTGCGCGCGCCCGGCACGCCGCCCTTGAGAAAGAGGAGGTTGCGGTCGGCGTCGACCCTGACCACCTGGACGTTCTTGACCGTCACCCGGCTGTCGCCCATGTGCCCAGGCATGCCGAGGCCTGGCAGCACCCGCGAGGGGTAGGCCGAGGCGCCGATGCTGCCGGGCTCGCGGTGGAACATCGAGCCGTGGGTGGCCCGGCCGCCGTGGAAGTGGTGGCGGCGGATCACGCCCTGGAAGCCACGGCCGCGCGAGCGACCGATCACGTTCACGTGCTCCCGGGCGGCGAAGATCTCGACCAGCACCGCGTCACCGAGCGTGACCGGGTCGTCGCCGTCCACCGGCACCTCGGCCACGAAGCGGGTCGGCGGCACGCCGGCCTTTTCGAAGTGCTTGAGGAGCGGCCAGGAGACCCGCCGGCGCCCCTTGGCCCGCCGCCGCCAGCCGTTCTCGTCACGGGGCGGCAGCTTGAGCGGCCGGTCGGGCTCGACCAGGCCGAGCTGCACCGCCTCGTAGCCGTCCCTGTCGAGCGTCTTGCGCTGGACCACGACGCAGGGCCCGGCCTGGACGACCGTCACCGGCACCACCCGGCCCTGCTCGTCGAACACCTGAGTCATGCCGATCTTCTTGGCGAGAATCCCGCGAACCATACCGCCCTCACCTGGCGCCGTACGCCTTGATCTCGACATCGACGCCGGCCGGAAGCTCGAGCTTCATCAGCGCGTCGATGGTCTGCTGGGTCGGCTCGAGGATGTCCAGGAGCCGCTTGTGGGTCCGAATCTCGAACTGCTCGCGAGACTTCTTGTCGACGTGCGGGGACCGCAGGACGGTGAACCGCTGGATGTGGGTCGGCAGCGGGATCGGCCCCGCGATGCGGGCGCCGGTGCGCTGAGCCGTGTCCACGATCTCGGTCGCCGACTGATCCAGCAACCGGTAGTCATAGGCCTTGAGACGGATGCGGATCTTCTCGTTCCCCATGGTCTACTCCAGAATCTGCGTGATGGCGCCGGCGCCGACGGTGCGGCCCCCCTCGCGGA
>CAYTJW010000121.1:0-10981 GCA_964438135.1 uncultured Thermoanaerobaculia bacterium | reverse complement strand
ACAGGCTGGCGCCGGCCTCGAGCGGACCGAGGTCGGCGGCGGGCACCTCCGCGCCGCCCTCGAGGCGGGCGCAGACGGCGAGGAAGGCATGGACGTCGACGGCGCACTCCGGGCCGGGGGCGAAGCGGACCGAGGCCCGGTCCGCGACCAGGGTCTGCGCGGCGCCGGGGAGCGCGAGCCGGCGGCGGAGGTCCCACAGGGCGTAGCGGAGGTTGCCGGCGGCCCGCTCCTCGTCGTGCTCGGGCCACAGCAGCGCCACCAGCCGCGACCGGGCGACCGGGCCCGGCTGCAGGGCGAGGAAGGCGAGGAGCGCGATCGCCTTGCCCGACCCGAGCCGGACCTCGCCGGCCGGGCCGACGACGCTCGGCGCGCCGAGCAGGGAGACCTGGAGAGCCGGGCTGTGCGCCGCCACTCCTCCGCCTTCCGCCGGACCGCTGGCGACCGGGGTGCGACCGGCCAACGAGGAACCAACGGCCCGCTAACGCTCGCGGCGCATTGTAGTCGACGAGGCGGCCGAGCGCCGGCGCGGAGGGGGCGGTGGAACGACGACAGGCGACCTACCAGGTGTACGTGCTCCGGATGTGGCAGGAGCAGGACGCGGCGCCGGGACGGCCCGCGGTCTGGCGGCTGAGCCTCGAGGACCCCCGCACCCGGCAGCGCCGGGCCTTTCAGAGCGTGGACGAGATGGGCCTGTTCCTCGACGCCCGGGCTGGCGGGCGGCACGACGAGCGAATCAACGAGGAGGTGTGAGATGCCGCGACCGGAGCACCGCACGACGACCTTGACCCGACCCGTGAGCCGGGGCGCCCGGCGGGCGACGACCGCCGGGCGGCTGGCGCTGCCGCTGGCCCTCGCGCTCCTGCTGCCGCTGCCCCCGGCGGTGGCGCAGGTGAGCTCCACCTTCGACGCCGGGCTCGACGGCTGGCAGGTCACCGGCGACAACGCCTCGACCTGGCAGCCCACCGGCGGCAACCCCGGCGGCTGTCTCGCCGTCAACGACCTGGCCGAGGGGGACTACAACTACGCGGTCGCGCCGCCCCGCTACCTCGGCGACTGGTCCGCCGCCACGGCTGCCGACAGCCTGGCGGTGGACTACCGCCTCGAGACCCTCTCCGGCTCGCCGCTGAGCCGCTCTGTGTTCGTCATCTCCGGCCCCGGCGGCAGGGCCGCCTCGGCTGCGGTCCACCCGCCCGAGCTGGTCTGGACCACCTACCAGGTGGCGCTCGACCCGGCGCTGTGGACCGTCGAGGCGGGCGACTGGGCGTCGATCCTGGCCAACGTCACCTCGCTGCGGGTGAACGGCGAGTTCGTCTACGGGGAAGAGGGTCTGTGGGCCGACAACGTGACCCTCAGCCTCACCCCGTCACCGGTCTTCCTGCCGTGCGTGCTGGCCGACTTCAACGACGGCGGCACCGGCGACTGGAGCTTCGTGGGCGGCACCTCGTCCAACCCCGGCAGCGGGGGCAACGGCGGGGGGTACCTGAGGGTCGAGGACACCGCCGGGGCCGTCTCGTACGCCTTCGCGCCGGCGTCGTTCGGGGGCGACTGGAGCGCCCTGGACGGGAGCGGCCGGGTGACCGTCGACCTGCGGCTGCTCGGCGCCAGCGGCGCGGTGGTCGGGGCGGCGGAGCTCATCCGCCTGTCGGGGCCGGGCGGCGTCGCCCACGTGGCGCTCGCCGCGGGCGAGGTGCCGGCCAACCCGCTCGAGTGGCGGCGGGTCGAGGTCCCGGTCGACGCTGCGGCGTGGACCCTGGACCAGGGCAGCTGGGCCGGCCTGCTGTCCTCGGTGCAGGAGGTCCGACTCCAGGTCGAGGTCGCGGACGGCACCCAGGTGGTGGGCCTCGACAACTTCGGTCGCCTGTCCCCCGGCTGCGAGACAGTGGACGACGACGTGGTCGTGCGCGTGCCCGGGCTCACCCTGACCGACCGCCTGTCGTTCCCCGAGATCCACAACGTGGCCTTCAACCCGGCCGACGGCGAGCTGTACGGGGTGCTGAGGAGCTCGAGCGCCGGCGACGGCGTGTACGCGGTCACCGGGCCGCAGGCGCGCACCAGGCTGCAGAGCTACGACCGGCCCGCCCACCTCGTCTTCGACCAGGACGGAGACGCCTTCGTCAGCGAGGACTACGACGGCGTCGTCTACCGCCTCGCGAGCGGCGGCGGCTCGTCGCTCTGGGTCTCGGGCCTGCACAGCGGTGACGACGACCCATACGGCTTCGCGGTCGCCCCCGGCGGCTTCGACGGCCCGTCGGTGAGCCCCGGCGACATCCTGGTCACCGACTACGGCAACGGCGGCGCCGACGAGATCTGGGCCTTCTCGCCGGACACGGCCGAGGGCGAGGCCTACCTGGCGTCCACAACCGGCGGCACGGTGTACGACCTCGCTGCCGGCTCGAGCGGGGTGGTGTACGGGGCCGACAACCTGGACGGGACCAGGCTGCTGCGCGTCGCGCCGGACGGGGTCGTCAGCGACCTCGATCTCGCCCAGACCATCGGTGCCCCCCTGAGCGTGGTCAGGGACCCCGGCGGCGACGACCTGTACGTGGCCAGCGACACCGGCAGCGGCTTCGCCGTCTACCGGGTCGAGCCCGCCGACGGCAGCGTGACCCTGGTGGCCGACGGCTTCGCCGGCCTGACCCCCTGCTGCCTCGAGCTGGCCTCGGACCGCCTGTGGGTCGCCGACGCCGGCTGGGGCCGGGTCTACGAGCTGACGCTGGCGCTGTTCCTCGACGGGTTCGAGACCGGCGACACCTCCGGCTGGTCGAGCGTGGCGCCCTGACGGGCCTCGCTCGCCCGCGGTCGGCGCAGGGCGGGCACTCCCTGCGCCGACCGGCGACCGGGTAGCCAGGCCCGAGGCCCGCGGCAGCCCGGCGTCGACCTGCCACGAGTGATGGACGCACTGGCTCGGCGAGCGGTTCGGGTCGAGGGCGAGCGCCGGGCCGGCGGCGAGGAGCGCCGCGACCAGCAGCCGCAACCACCTGTCGAGTGGGGCGGAGCAGGCGCGGCCCGCGAGCTGCGATGGCGCCACGGCGGCCTCACTGTGGCGGAGCCGCGCACCCGTCGTGGGCGAGGAGGGGGCTACTCCCCGGCGGCCGGCGCGGCCCCCTCCTCCCACGCCGCGGCGGCGTCGTAGACGGTCAGCTGGCGGACCGGTCGCCGGTCGTCGTCGAGGCCGGTCAGGAAGAGCACCTGCCGGCCGTCGCGGAGCAGGTAGAGCTCGCCGTCCCGGTAGCCCTCGCCCCGGGCGCAGCGGCGCTCGATCTGCCAGGTCCCGCTGACCTCCACCACCGGCACCCAGGCGGAGCGGACCGCGGTGCCGTCGTCGGTCACCGCCAGCGCCCGCACCTCGAGCCGCCCGGACCCGGTCGACGCCTCGACGGCGAGCACGACCTCCCGGTCCGGGGAGTGGGCGACGGCGATGCGGCCGGTCGCGACCGGCCCGGCGAGCTCGAACGCCACCGCCACCTCCGAGCGCGGTTCCGGCCAGGACAGGACGACGGTCTTCGGCGTCGCGCTTGACCAGGCACCGGTGGAGCCGCTCTCGAAGCCGTCGGCGAACATCGCCACCTCGGTGCGGTCGGTCGCGGCGTTGTCGGTCGAGTCGGGGTCGGTCACCCCGGGCGGGGCGGCGACGGTGGCGGTGTTGTCGAGCGCGCCGGTGGCGGCGGCGGCGACCGTGGCGGCGGCGGTGAAGGTGACCGAGGCGCCGGCGGGCAGGTCGACGGAGGCGTCGACGTCACCGCTGCCCGACGCCGGGCAGGTGCCGCCGCCTGTGCCCGCGCAGGTCCAGCTCACCCCCTCGAGAGCGGCCGGGAAGGAGTCCGCAACCGTGGCGCCGGCGACCGAGCTCGGGCCCGGGTTGGAGACCGCGATGGAGTAGGCGAGCGCCTGGCCGGCCATGACCGCGTATCGGTGGTCGGTCTTGGCGATCCCGAGGTCGGCCGTTGGCACCAGGGTGTCGGTGTCGGTGGCGCTGTTGTTGGCGGTCGCGGGGTCGGTGACCCCGGCGGGCGCGGCCACGGTGGCGGTGTTGGCGAGCGTGCCGGTGGCGTCAGGCGCCACGGTGCCGGTGGCGGTGAAGGTGACCGAGCCGCCGGCGGGCAGGTCGACGGAGGCGTTGACGTTGCCGCTGCCCGACGCGGGGCAGGCGCCGCCACCTGCGCCCGCGCAGGTCCAGCTGACCCCCTCCAGGGCGGCGGGGAACGTGTCGCTGACCGTGGCGCCTGACACCGAGCTCGGACCCGAGCTGCCGGCGGTGATGGTGTAGGTGAGCGGTGCGCCCGGCGTGGCCTGGGTCTGCCCGTCGGTCGTGGCGACCTCGAGGTCGGCCGTTGGCACCAGGGTGTCGGTGTCGGTGGCGCTGTTGTTGGCGGTCGCGGGGTCGGTGACCCCGGCGGGCGCGGCCACGGTGGCGGTGTTGGCGAGCGTGCCGGTGGCGTCAGGCGCCACGGTGCAGCCCGCGGTGTAGGTGACGCTGGCGCCGGCCGGCAGGGTGACGCTGTCGGCGATGTTGCCTGCGCCGGAGGCGGTGCAGGCGCCGCCGAGCGCGCCGGCGCAGGTCCAACTACAGGCGAGGGCGGCCGGGAAGGTGTCGGCCACCGTGACGCCGACGACCCCGTCGGGGCCCGCGTTCGCGGCCGTGATGGTGTAGGTGGTCGACTCGCCGGGGACGACCGTGGCCGCGCCGTCGGACTTGGTCACGGAGAGGTCGGCGGTGCCGGTCGAGAACGCCCCTTCCGCCGCCCAGGCGCCGCCGGCGAGGCCCGCGTCCACCGCCTGGACGCTCCAGTAGTGGATGCCGCCGGCGAGGCCGGTGAGGGGGACGGAGGGCGCCTCCCCGGCGTTGCCCAGGGCGGGGATGCGCCGGAGGCCGCTCGAGAGGTCGGCCATGGGAGCCAGCACGTCCGCCGCCCCGGGCGAGCTGCCGACGCGGAGGTTGTAGCTGAGGCCTGTCTGCGGCGTCTCGGCGTCCGCGGCGGGCGCCCAGCTCAACGTGGCCGCATCCCCCGCGACCGACGCGTCCAGACCCGCCGGCGCGCCGGGCGCGGTGTTCGCCGTGAACCGGATGTTGCTGTAGACCCGCATGATGGGGTTGGTGCCATCGTACCCCGCCATGAGCACGTCGAGGTCGCCGTCGGCATCGTGGTCGCCCCACGCCACGTCGCCGCTGGTGATGCCGGTGAAGGAGTAGTCCTGGACGAAAGCCCCCGCCCCGTCATTGCGATAAACGCGCGAGATGCGGCCGCTGCCAGTGTTGCCCGCCAGGAGGATGTCGAGGTCGCCGTCTGAGTCGTAGTCGCCCCACGCCGCGCCGCAGTAGTACACGCCCGTGAGCGAGACCGCGTTCGTGAACGTCCCCGCCCCGTCGTTGCGGTAGACCCGAGCGGTCGCGGCGGTCGACCACCCCGCCATGAGGATGTCGAGGTCGCCGTCTGCGTCGTAGTCTCCCCACGCCACGTCACCGTAGTCGACGCCGGTCAGCGCCGCGACCTGGGTGAAGGTCCCCGCGCCGTCGTTGCGGTGGACCTGGCAGAGGCGGCCGCTGCCGGTGTTGCCCGCCATGAGGATGTCGGGGTCGCCGTCCGAGTCGTAGTCGCCCCACGCCACGCTGCTGCGGTAGACGCCGGTGAGGGACGCGGCCAGCGCGAAGCTGTTACCCCCGTTGTTCCGGAGGACGCGCGCGATGTAGCCGCTGCCGGTGTCGCCCGTCAGCAGCACGTCGAGGTCGCCGTCCGAGTCGAAGTCGGCCCAGGCCGCGCTGGCGTACCAGACGGCGGTGAACGAGGCGACCTCGGTGAACGTGCTCGCCCCGTCGTTCCGGTAGACGCCGGCGCCGCCACCGCCGGCCATGAGGATGTCGAGGTCGCCGTCGGAGTCGTAGTCGCCCCACGCCACGCTGCCGTAGTCGAATCCGGGCAGCGACGCGACGGCGGTGAACACCCCCGCGTCGTTGCGGTAGACGCGGGCGGCGACCACCGTCTCCTCCTGCCCCGCGGCGACAAGGTCGAGATCGCCGTCCGAGTCGTAGTCGCCCCAGGCGACGCTCGAGTTCCGCATGCCCGTCAGGGACGCGACGAGCTGGAAGCCCTCGCCGAACGCGGTCCAGCGCGAGAACCCGTCCAGGCCCGTCACGGTGACCGTCCCGTTGCCGGTGTCCACCGTGCCGCCCTCAAGCGCCCACGTCGAGCCGGCGTCGCTCGACCGGTAGAGCTCCAGGTCGGCCTCCTGGATCCCGTTCAGCTCGGAGTCGTCGTAGTGGAACACCAGCGTCGCGTTGAGGCCGGCGTTGGTCGCCGGTGAGATGTCGAAGTAGCGCGCCAGGCTCCGGGCGGAGCTCGACCCACTGTAGACCTGGGGCGCGTGGCCGCGCGTGATCGTCGTTGCCCCCAGCGCGCTGCTGGTCGTGATGCCCGCGCCCAGCCCGGCCACGTTCACGCCCCCGCTCAGGTCCCCGGCGTTGAAGGTCCTGGTCGTCGTGATCACGCCGGACGACCCCTTCACGGTGTTGCCGGCCGTCTCGCTCAGCGACGCGGCGCCTCCCAGCGTCACCGTGCGCCCGCCGAGGTCCAGGTCGCCGCTCTGCACGGCCAGGGTGCCGTTCACCGTGACGTTGCCCGCCAGGCCGACGCCGTTTGCGCGGTTGACGGTCAGGTTGTTGAGGGTCACGGCCGGCAGGCTGGTGCTCGCCCCGGTGCCGCCGAACGCGACGTTCGAGGCGGCACCGCCCGTCAGGCTGCCCGACCCCACCGCGATCGCGCCGTTGACCGTCAGCGTGTTGGCGCCGACGGACAGCGCGCCGCTCGTCAACGCCAGTGTTCCCCCGGTCGTGACGCCGCCTCCCATCGCGATCCCGCTCGAGCGGTTGACGGTCAGGTCGTTGAGCGTGATGGCCGGCAGGGTGGCGCTCGCGCCGCTGCCGCCGAAGGTGATGTTGGAGGACGCACCGCCGGTCAGGCTGCCGGAGGTCGTCGACATCGCCCCGTTGAGCGTCAGCGTGTTGGCGCCGATGGACAGTGCGCCGCTCGAGAGGGCGAGCGTGCCGCCCACCGTCACGCTGCCGCCGAGGCCGATGCCGCTGGAGCGGTTGACGGTCAGGTTGTTGAGCGTCACCGCCGGCAGGTTCGTGCTCGCCCCGCCACCCCCCAGCGTGACGTTCGACGCGCTGCCGCCGGTCAGGCTGCCGGCGCCGACCGTGATCGGGCCGTTCAGCGTCAGCGTGTTGGCGCCGATCGCCAGCGCGCCGCCGGTCAGGAA
The DNA here is from genome assembly GCA_964438135.1 of uncultured Thermoanaerobaculia bacterium. GTDB lineage: Bacteria > Acidobacteriota > Thermoanaerobaculia > Thermoanaerobaculales > Sulfomarinibacteraceae > CAYTJW01. The sequence continues at coordinate 3,727 of CAYTJW010000121.1, read as the reverse complement.
CAGCACGTTGTTGACCGTCACGTTCCCCGCCAGGCCGATGCCCGCCGCGCGGTTGACTCTCAGGTTGTTGGTCGTCACCGGCGGGAGGTTCGTGCTCGGGCCGGTGCCGCCGAGGGTGATGGTCGAGCTGGCCGCCCCCACCAGGCTGCCGCTCCCCACCGTGATCGGCCCGTTCAGCGTCAGCGTGTTGTCGCCGATCGAGAACGCGCCGTTGGTGAGGGCCAGCGTGCCGTGCACCGTCAGCTGGATCTGCTCGGTCGTGCCGCTCGGGTTGCTGAGCGTGAGGTTGTTCAGCTCCTCCACCGACCACGGGACGTTGACCCCGGCGGCGCTGCCACCGATGGTGATGGACGAGGTGGCTCCGCCGCTCAGGTTCCCAGGGGTGCCTGCGATCGGGCTCGTGAGGGTCAGGGTGTTGGCGCCGATCGTGAAGGTGCCGCTCGTCAGCGTGAGCGTCCCGTTGGTGGTCAGGTCGCCCGCCTGCCTCGCGCCGCTGGCCTCGTCCAGCTCGACGTTGCCGAACGTGCCCGCGATGGCGTGGCTCGCCCCCGCACCCGTGAGCTCCAGCGTCCCCGCTCCCGCCGAGGTCCCCTGGCTGAAGGCGTTCCCGTTCACCGTCAGCCGGGCGCCCGAGCCGATGGTCAGGGTCGCGCCGGACCCGATCGCCACCGTGTCGCAGGCGACGGTGCCCGCCAGGCTCGGGTCGTTGCCCCCCGGGTAGTCCGGGATTCCCACCGTCGCCGTGGAGGCGTTCGGCGCGCTGCCGCGGCTCCAGTTGTGAGAGGTGCTCCAGGGAGTGCCCGCGCACCCGATCCAGCTGTTGTACGCCTCGCTCGCGACCCAGTCGCTGTTGTCCATGTTGGTCAGCGTGCCGTGGTTGCCGTTCGGTGACCAGTCGTCGAGATTCCCGCCCGTCACCTGGTCGCACCGCCAGTACCCGACCAGGCCGCTCTCCGTGCCCACCAGGTTGGTGCCCATGCCCTCGCGGATCTGGGCCGCGCTGCGCGCCACGTTCCACACCCGCACCTCGTCGACCCTGCCGTCGAAGCACCGGCTGGGGTAGGGCGAGCTGGAGCCGATCGCCAGCGGGTTGCTCGTGGTGGCGACTGCTCCCGACGTCGCCTGCTCCTTGACCTGCCTGCCGTTGACGTAGATCCGCTGCGTGGTCCCGTCGTAGGTGGCCGCCACGTGGTACCAGCGGCCGGTGGACATGGCGTCAGCGGCATCCGCGGTCAGCTCGTGGAAGCTCCCGGCGATCCCCAGGGCGAAGTTCAGCTTCCCGCCCTCCCCGGCCCGCAGCATGTAGCCCGCGTTGGTACCCTCCTTGCAGACCAGGCCCCCCTCCCAGACGTTGGCGTCCCAGCTGTCGGCGTTGACCCACGCCTCGAGGGTCATGGCGCCGGTGATGTTCAGGCTCGAGCCGTTGCCGCAGGCCACGTAGTCGTTGCTGCCGTCGAAGTCGAGCGCGTTGCGGGGGCCGGAGAACGCGCCCGACGTCACCCACGTGGAGTCACCGGCTTCCCAGCGGCCCAGGGACACGGAGCCCGCACTGGGATAGGCGGTGTCCCCGGACGTCTCGTTGAGCTTCCAGTAGCCGATCAGGCCGGTCTCGGTCCCGGCGAGCTCCTTGTACATCGCCCGCCCGACCTCCGTGCCGTTGCGCGCGACGTTCCAGATCCGCACCTCGTCGACGTACCCGTCCATGGCCTCGTCCGTGCGGCTGACGAGGACGGACCCGTTACCCGTGTCGAGGGTGCCGCCGGGGGTGGACGAGGCGACGGACTCGCCGTTGAGGTAGAGCCGCTGGGTCGTGCCGTCCCACGTCCCTACCACGTGGTACCACCGGTTCGTCTGCAGGGCGCCGTCGACCCGGAGGTGGCGGAGGACGTCGCCGGTGCTGATGTAGAAGTGGAGCTGGCCCGGGCTGGTGGCCCCGTCGTGGCGGATGCAGGCCACCGACGACGTGACTCCGGCGGGCTTCTGGAGGTCGACGTAGGGCTGCGGGTGCGAGGGCAGGGTCCGGTGGTAGACCCATGCCTCGAGGGTGATGGCGGTCATGCCGGAGGTGAGGCCGCTCCCGAACAGCATGTCGCCACCGACCGCGAAGTCGACGCAGTTGCCGGACCCGGCGGCGAGCGCGGGCGGCAGGGGGATCGCCAGCAGCGCGGTCAGCGTCAGCGTCACGGCGACGTGCGAACGGCTCATGTGGACCTCCTCCTGGGGTTGGGGTGCGTCAGTGGTGAAGGGGGATCTCACGCGCGGTCGAGTCTACCACCGACCCCGAGGGGCCGCGGCGGGTCCGCTCCTCAGATCAGCCCGCCGTCGACGCCGCAGGCGAGCAGGCGGTCGAGCTCGCGGCAGGGGGCGAGCTGGGGGATGCGGTAGCGGTCGTGCAGCTCCTGGAGGCGGGCGCGGGTCGCGCGCACGCCCCGCAGCGCCAGGTATCGGGCCGGGCCGTGCCAGCACTGCGGGAAGCCGACCCCGAGCACGGCGCCGAGGTCCATCGAGGCGAGGTCGCGCAGCACGCCGTCGGCGCGGCAGCGGAAGGCCTCGTTGACCATGCCGAGCAGGAGCAGGTCGCGGGCGTCGGCCTCGCCCGGGGTCGGCCCGTCGCGGCGGGCGACGTGGGCGAGGGCGGCCGGGTCGGGCACCGTACCTCCGGCGTCGAGGTAGAAGCAGGGCTTGCCGGCGCCGGTGTAGCCGGCGGCGAACAGCCGCTCGAGGGTGGCCGGCACCTCGAGGTGGGGGGCGTTGGCGGCCATGAAGCGGCCGGCGTGGTAGACCACCGCCCCGCCGACGCTGCCGTAGACGTGCAGCGGCCCCTGCGGGAAGCCCGCGTCGACCGCGACCCGGTCCACCGCCTCGGGCGCCATGCCGAGCTCGACCAGGGCGATGCCGGTGAGGACGAAGACGCCGAAGCAGCGGCTGGTGTAGAAGCCCGGCCCGTCGCCGACGGTGATGCAGGTCTTGCCCAGGCGGCGGCCGACCGCGACCGCGGTGGCGACCGCGGCGGCCGACGAGCGCTCGCCCTCCACCACCTCGAGCAGGGGCATGAGCGGCACCGGCGAGAAGAAGTGCATGCCGACCACCTGCTCGGGCCGGGTGGAACCGGCGGCGATCCTGCCCATGGGGATGGTCGAGGTGTTGGAGGCGAAGACCGCGTCCGGCGCCACCGCCTGCACCTGCGCCAGCACCCGGCGCTTGAGGTCCGAGTCCTCGAACACCGCCTCGACGACCAGCGGGTAGCCGGCCAGGCTGGCGTAGTCGGTGGAGGTGGCGATGCGGCCGAGCAGATCGTCGCGCCGCGCCGCCTGCCAGCGCCCCTTGGCGACCAGCCCGTCGAGGGTCGCGCGCAGCTCGGCGAGGGCCGCGTCGAGCCGGTCCGGCGCCAGGTCGAGCAGCAGCACCTCCAGCCCCGAGTCGGCCGCGACCTGGGCGATGCCGCGGCCCATCAGCCCGGCGCCGAGCACGGCCAGCCGCTCGACCGGCCGCGCCGCCTCCTCCTGGACCTTGGCCAGGCGCGGCCCGAGGCTCGTCGACAGGAAGAAGAAGTCGACCGCGTTGCGTGAGGTCGGCTGCTGCCAGAGGGCCACGAACCGCTCGACGTCGGCCGCGGCGGCCTCGGCCACGGGTCGCCCGAGGCCCTCCTCGACCGAGTCGAGCAGCGCCCCGAACCAGGGCCTGGACGAGGACACCTGGTGCCGGCGGCGGGCGGCCGCGATCAGCT
>CAYTJW010000120.1:0-10996 GCA_964438135.1 uncultured Thermoanaerobaculia bacterium | reverse complement strand
CGCCGCGACCCTCGGTCGGCGACCGCGACCTCTACGTGTTCGTCGACGCGGGCGAGCGCGGCCTGCGGCGGGTCGCCGTCACCGCCTTCGCCGACGCCGGCCTGCGCCGCTTCTTCGAGAGCCCGGCCGAGCCGCGGCCGGCGAGCGAGGTCCTGCCGGAGCTGCTCCGGGAGCACGACCCGGCCACCATCGCCCTGTCGATCGGCGGCCCGTCCGTGACCCGTTCCCTGACCCGCGCCTCGTACGACTGGCTGGCCGCGATCCTCGGCCCCGAGGCGATGGCGCGGGTGGTGCCGGCGACCGACCTGATCGAGGAGTACCTCGACACCCGCCTGCCGGCGGAGGTCGAGCCCTACCGGCAGGCGGTGGAGCTGACCGCCGAGCTGTCGCGGCGGGCGTTCTCGCGCGAGGTGGTCACGCCGGGCGAGACCACCGTCGGCGATGTCCGCCGGTGGCTCGCCGACGCGTTCTGGCAGGAGCGGGTCGAGCCGTGGTTCGAGCCCGACCTGCGGGTGCAACGCCGGGGCGCCGTCAACCCCACCTCGCGCGGCTTCCTGGCGGTGGCGCCCGACGAGCTGGTCGTCGAGCGCGGCGACCTGCTCCACCTCGACATCGGCTTCACCACCCTCGGCCTCGCCACCGACTGGCAGAGGATGGCCTACGTGCTGCGGCCGGGCGAGGAGGACGCGCCCGCCGGCCTGCGCCGGGCGCTCGCCGACACCAACCGCCTGCAGGACGCGATGTGTCGCTCGGCGCGCGCCGGCCGCGACGCCGGGGAGGTGTTCGCCGAGGTCATGGCCGAGATGGAGCGGGCCGGGATCTCGGCCCAGGTCTACAGCCACCCCCTCGGTACCCACGGCCACGGCCTCGGCCCGACCGTCGACTTCCGCGCCGCCCGGCGCGACGCCGGCGAGGGGCGTCCGCCGCGCCGGCTGCGGCTCGGCTCCTGGCTGGCGATGGAGCTCAACACCAGCTCCGCCGTGCCCGAGTGGGACGGGCAGACGGTGTGGGTGATGGAGGAGGACCCGGTCGTCATCACCGCCGACGGGCTGGTCCCGTTCGTGCCCCGACAGGAGTCGTTCCTCCTCATCCGCTGACGTCCTCGAGGGGCCGACACCCTCACGGCCGAGTCACGTCCTGTGGAACGCGTCGGAACGTGGTCGTGGACGTGGTCATGGACGTGGACGATGCCCCCGCGGCGTCCAGGTCCAGGTCCACGTCCAAGTCCACGTCCACGTTGGGCCGCGAGCTACCGCCGCGATGCGCGCCTCGACCGGCCGGGAGGATCCCGCCGGGCCTCCCTCCCGGCCGCTCCGCCGGCACCAGACGCGGTCGGCCGCGGTGGTAGACTCCGGGGAGAGCCTGGCGGATGGGGGGGCGTCGCTCGGCAACCCGCGGCACGGTCCGGTCGACGGCGCTGCTGTTGGCCCTGCTGGCGGCGCCGGTCGCGGCTCTCGACCCCACCCGCCCCGTCGACCAGCTCCCCCGCGCCTCCTGGTCGGTCGAGCAGGGGCTGCCGCAGGGCTCGGTCGAGAGCCTGCTCGAGACCGCCGACGGCTACCTCTGGCTCGGCACCCAGGAGGGCCTGGCCCGCTTCGACGGCACCGTCTTCCGGGTCTTCGACCGCAGCGCCACCCCGGAGCTGCGCGAGAACGTGATCCCGAGCCTGGCCGAGACCGCGGACGGCAGCTTGTGGGTCGGCACGCTGCGCGGCCTGTGCCGGCTGCGGCCCGGGCCGCCGCGCTGGATCGGCGGCGACGACGGGCTGCCCGGGCGCGGCGTGCTCGGCCTCGAGGCGATCGGCGACCACCTGTGGGTCGGCACCCGCGCCGGCGGCGTGGCCGTGCTGTCGGCCACCGGCGAGCTCCTGCGCGTGCTCGACACGGCGCACGGGCTCGCCGACGACGGCGTCTGGTGCTTCGCCGCCGGCGACGGCGGCGAGGTGTGGGTGGGCACCCTGGGCGGCGTCACCCGCGTCCGCGGCGACGAGCTGGTGAGCTTCGGCCGCGAGCAGGGGCTGCCGGGGGTCGAGGTGCGCGCCCTGGTCCTCCGGCGGGACGGCAGCGTGTGGGCCGGCACCGACCAGGGCGTGGCCCGGCTCGACGGCGACCGCTTCGTCACGGTGGTCGACCGGCGGGGGCTCGGCAACGCCCCGGTGTACGACATGCTCGAGGACTCGGACGGCGCCCTCTGGGTCGCCTCCTACGGCGGCGGCCTGCTGCGCCTCTCGGGCGGCCGGTTGGAGCGGCTGACCGAGCGGGACGGCCTCCCGGCCGACATGGTGCGGTCGCTGCTGGAGGACCGCGAGGGCTCGCTGTGGGTGGGCACCGCCGGCCGCGGCGTGGTGCGGCTCAAGGACGCGAGCTTCGCCACCTGGCTGCCCCGCCACGGCCTGCCGCACGAGATGGTCACGTGCGTGATGGAGGACACCGGCGGCGCGCTCTGGGTGGGCACCTTCGGCGGCGGCCTGGCCCGCTTCGACGGCCGCGGCTGGACGACCCTCACCACCGCCGACGGCCTGCCGTCGGACAACGTCTGGGCACTCGCGCAGGGCCGCTCCGGTGAGCTCTGGGTGGGCCTGTTCGGGGCCGGTCTGGCCGCGGTCCGCGACGGCCGGGCGACGGTCCCGGCGGCCGCGCGCGAGCTGGCCGCGACCTCGGCGCGGTCGATCCTCGAGGACCGCGCCGGCGTGCTGTGGGTGACGACGCGGGACGGGGTCAACCGCTTCTCGGGCGACCGGCGGGAGGTGCTCGGCCAGGCCCAGGGGATGCCGGCCGCCAGCTTCTACGCCCTGCGCGAGGACGGCCAGGGGCGGCTGTGGGTGGGCACGGCGTCGACCGGTCTGTGCCGCCTCGACGGCGAACGCGTGGTCGCCTTCCCCGAGGCCGTGGGCCTCGAGGAGGCGACCGTCTACGACATCTACCTCGCCGGCGACGACCACCTCTACCTGACCACCAACGGCGCCGGCATCCACCGCCTGCTGGACGGCCGCTGGGCGAGCGTCACCACCCGCGAGGGGCTGTTCGACAACACCGGCTACCGGCTGCTGGCCGACGACCAGGGCTTCTTCTGGGTCAGCTGCAACAAGGGCATCTTCCGGGTCAGCCGGAGCGAGCTCGACGAGGTCATGGACAATCGCCGCGCCGCCGTCACCTGCCAGGCCTTCGGCACCGACGACGGGCTGGTCAGCCCGGAGGCCAACGGCGGCTCGCAACCCGCCGGCTGGCGCAGCCGGGACGGCCGCCTGTGGTGGCCCACCACCCGCGGCCTGGCGGTGGTCGACCCGGCCCGGCTGGTGGTCAACCGGGTGCCGCCGCCGGTGGTCATCGAGGAGCTGGTGGCCGGGGGCGAGCGCTTGCCGGCAGGCGCGCCGGTCCGCCTCGACCCCGGCCGCACCGAGCTCGAGGTCCGCTACGCCGCGCCGAGCCTGCGCTCACCCGGCCGGGTCCGCTGCCGCTACCGCCTGGTCGGCTTCGAGGACGGCTGGGTGGAGGCCGGCGCCCGCCGCGTCGCCTACTACACCAACCTGCCGCCAGGCAGCTACCGCTTCGAGGTCGAGGCGGTCAACGAGGACGGCGTGCGGAGCGCGGCCCCGGCGACCCTGGCGCTGGTGCTCGAGCCCCCGTTCTGGGTCACCTGGTGGTTCCGGCTGGCCGCGACGGCGGCGGTGGCGGGGCTGGCCTTCGCCGCCTACCGGTGGCGGGTCCGGCACCTCGAGCGGGAGCGGCGGAACCTCGAGCGACTGGTGGCGGAGCGCACCACCGAGCTCGCCGCCAGCCACGACCAGCTCCGCGCCCGCACGGAGGAGCTCGAGGAGCTCAACGTGAAGAAGAACGAGATGCTCGGCATGGCCGCCCACGACCTGCGCGGCCCGCTGGGCGTGATCTCGGGCTGGACCACGGTCACCATCCGCTCGCTCGAGAGCGGCCACTTCGGGCCGGACCGCGCCGCCCGCGAGCTCACCCGGGTGGTGACCATCGCCGAGCAGCTGCAGCGCCTGGTCGCCGAGCTGCTCGACCTGTCGGCGATCGAGTCCGGCGTCCTCCACTTCGCCCCCACCCCGCTCGACGTCCACGCCGTGCTCGACGACTGCGCCCAGCTCCACGCCCGCCTCGCCGCCGACAAGGGCGTCAGCCTCGAGCTGCGTCCGGCGGCTGGGCCGCTCCTCGCCCTGGCCGACCGCGACCGCCTGGCCGAGGTGGTCGGCAACCTGCTGTCGAACGCCATCAAGTTCACCCCCGCGGGGGGCAGCGTCGCCATGTGGTGCGAGGTGGTCGACGGCGAGGTGGTGACCCACGTCGAGGACTCGGGCCCCGGCCTGACCGCCGACGACCTGGAGCGGGTCTTCCGCCGCTTCGGCCGCCTCACCGCCCGCCCCACTGCCGGCGAGCCCTCGACCGGCCTCGGCCTGGCCATCGTCAAGAAGATCGTCGACGCCCACGGCGGCCGGGTCTGGGCCGCGAGCTCGCCCGGCCGCGGCGCCCGCTTCTCCTTCTCCCTGCCGGCCGCGCCGCCCGCCTGAGCCCGGATATCTCACCGGGCTGCTCCTGCGGACGCCGATCTGCCCGCCACGGCGGCGCTTCTCGGTCGGCGTTGCCCACTCGCCAGCTCGGGTGGCTGGCGAGTGGGTCCCTACCTGCGACGTACTCTCGAGTACGCCTCGGCGTCGCCTCCCTACGAATCACCACCCTGACAGGCATCTCGGCGCCCTCGCGACGCACCCCGGTGAGATATCCGGGCTGAGGGGGCGCCCCAGGGCCGCGCCGCGGCAGCGGCTCGCCGGCGCCGGTCACCACCAGCAGGTCGAGGTCGCTGCGCGGCCCGTCGTCGTCGCGGGCGCAGGAGCCGAGCAGCGGCGCCCGGCGGACCTCGGGGCTGGCGGCGACCAGAGGCCCAGCCGCGTCGCCGGCCATGGCCACGACCCAGGCAGCCGTGGCCCCGTCTCAGTCCGCAGTGGACGACCAGCCGCTCGTGCTGCCGATGTCGAGGTTGTCGGAGAAGACCCCGCCCGGGTCCACCAGCAGGTGCAGGTAGACGATGTTGTCGGTCTCCATGCCCGCGGGCGGGCAGTTGTCGTTGCTCGGGCAGTCGGGGTCGTTGGTGGTGTTGTAGGCCCAGAGGCTCGGGTAGCCGGTCCCCTCCGAGCTGACGTCCCAGGTCTGCCCCGGCCCCGCGATCGGCACGGTGGTGAAGCTGGCGTTGACCTGTTGGCCGAGGTTGGTCAGGTAGTCCTTGAAAACGACTCCGTCCTCGTAGGTGATCATGGTGACCGGGACCGTCACCGCGTCGCCGAACTGGCCGGGGCCCATCGGCACCGTGCCGGCGCCGGCGGCGTTGTTGGCGATGACGACCGCCGCGGCGCCCGCCGCCTCGGCGTTCAGCGCCTTGAGCCCGAACTCGCAGGCGCCGCGGTCGAGGTAGGCGATGCGACCGGCGACAAAGCCCTGCAGGGCACTGCAACCCTGGTAGTTGCCGCTGCCGTCCTCGGCCAGCTGGATGGGCACGTCCACCACCCCCCAGTCGGGCCACGGCTGACCCCAGCCGGAAGCCGGCGTGTTCTCCTTCGGCCCGGCGATCGCGGCCGGGGAGTCGACGTGGAAGTCCGCGACCTGCGGCGGGACGGGGTCGAGGTCGGCCTGGTAGGCGACCGTGACCGTCTGGCCCACGGTCACGCCGCCGACATGGATGAACCAGAAGTAACACAGCGCCGCGGGGTCGTAGAACACCTGGCTGCCGCTGTCGGGGTCGGTCTCGAACTCGCCCTGGGTCGTGGTCCAGCTCCAGTCGACCGGGGCCGAGCCGAGGGCCGGCAAGACCATCTGCAGCTCGACTGCCGGGTCGTTGTCCGGCCCCAGGTCGGTCACCGTGCTGACGACGCTGACCCGCTGCCCGGCCGCGCACTGCCCGCAGCTGCCGGTCGCCGTGACGGCCAGGTCGGCCTGGGCGAGGGCGGGGCTCGCCGCCGCCAGAGCCAGGGCAGCCGCCGCACCGGCCGCCATCAGGGCACCCCTACCGAGAGCCATGGTCCACCTCCTGCTCGTTGCCCGATTGTACCGCGGGCGCGGCTCACCGCCTCCGGGCGCGGGCGCGGAAGCCGGCGGCGCCGTCGGCCACGAGCTCGGGCTCGAGCCCGGCCGCGACCATGGCCGCCCAGAGCTCGTCGGGCGTCGGCAGGCGGTGGGTGCGGACCGGCCCGTCGAGGCGAGCGTGGAAGGCGTTGACCGCGTCCCGGCTGGCGAAGTGGTTGACCCACAGCCGCCCGCCCGGCGCCAGCACCCGGCGCAGCTCGGCCAGCACCGCGCCGAGGCCGTGGAAGTGCGGCAGGACGTTGAGGCAGACGACGAGGTCGAAGCTCGCGTCCGGCGCCGGCACGGCGGCGGCCGAGCCGTGGTGCAGGCGGACCTGGGGCGGCAGGCCGCGGCGGCGCGCGCGGTCGAGCATGAGCTCCGACAGGTCGCAGGCCAAAACCCAGCCACCGGGGCCCACCGCCGCCGCCAGCCGCTCGGTCAGGCGGCCCGCCCCGCAGCCGGGTTCCAGCACCCGCTCGCCGGGGGCGATCGCCCACTCGTCGGCGAGGCGCTCGAGCTGCGCGACCTCCTCCCGGCTGAAGTCGCTCATCACCCCATCACGGGCGCAGCGGTCGAAGTACTCACCCAGCTCGACGTCCGCGAGCCGATGGCTCATCGGGACCTCCACAGCGTCACCCCCACCAGCAGGCTCGACACGACGACGATGCACGCGCCCACCGGCAGGTCGAGCCAGTAGGCGACCGCGAAACCGGCCACGGCGCTGGCCGCGCCGAACCCGGCGCCGAGGCCGAGCACGGCCGCGTAGGAGCGGCCCAGCCGGAGCGCCGCCACCGCCGGGTTGGCGATCAGGGCGTAGAGCATCAGCCCACCGACCGTCTCCAGGTTGACGGTCACCACCGCCGAGCTCAGCACCAGGACGAGCAGGAACAGACCCCGCTCGGGCAGCAGCACCGCCGCCAGCTCGCGGCTGAACAGCAGCAGCCGCAACGGCTGGTCGAGGAGGAGCAGCAGCCCGACCAGGGCCAGGCTCACCACCCCCATCAGCAGCAGCTGGGGCGGGCCGACGAAGAGCAGGCTGCCCCACAGCAGGCCGAGCAGCTCCGAGCGCGGACCCTCGCCCAGGCCGAGGCCGAGGAAGGCGAGGCCCATCATCAGCGTGAAGAGGGTGCCGAGGGCGGCCCCGGGGTCGAGGTCGCGGCGGGCCAGCAGGTGCCCGAGCAGGACCGCGCTGCCGAGGGCGCCGATGAACCCCCCCAGGGAGGGCGGCAAGCCGACGAGGTGGCCGAGGACCGCCCCGGCCAGGGCGGCGTGGGCGGTGCAGACGGCCAGGAACGGCATCCGCAAGCCCACCACCAGGACCCCGAGCAGTCCGGCGCAGCTGCCGCCCAGCACCGCCGCGGCGAGGACCGGCGCGAACGCCGCCAGCGGGCTCACGCCGCCCCCGCCGAGGGTCGGGCGTGGGCGTGGTAGCGCCCCGCCTCCTCCGCGACCGCCATGGCGCAGCCGTAGGTGGCGGTCAGGAGGTCCGGCCGCAGCACCTCGGCCGGGCGCCCGGACGCCACCGCCCGGCCCGCGCGCAGCAGCACGACCCGGGTGCAGGACGCCGGCAGGTGGCCCACCTCGTGGGTGACCATCACCACCGCGGCGCCGGCGTCGCGGTGGAGCAGACCGACCAGGCCGGTGAGGCGCTCCTGCCACTCCAGGTCGAGCCCCGCCGCCGGCTCGTCCAGCAGCAGCAGCCGCGCCCCCTGGGCGAGCAGGCGGGCGAGCTGGACCTTGCGCCGCTCGCCGCCGGACAGCTCCCGGTAGAGGCGGGAGCGCAGCGGCCCGAGGCCGAGGCTCGCCACGGCCCGCTCGACCGCCTCTGCGTCCTCCGGGCCGGGCCGGGCGAGCAGCGACCGCCGACCGACCCGGCCGAAGCCGACCACCTCGGCGACCGACAGCGGCAGGTCGGGAGAGAACTCGTGGTGCTGCAGCAGCGAGCCGACCTCCACCCGCAGCGCCGACCGGCGACCGCAGCGGCGGTCGAGCGGCTGGCCGCACACCTCGAGACGGCCCGCGGCCGGCGGGTCGACCCCGGCCAGGGCCCTGAGCAGGGTGCTCTTGCCGGCGCCGTTGGGCCCCACCACCCCCACCAGGTCGCCGGGGAGGACCTCCAGGTCGAGCGGGCCGAGCACCGTCCGCCCCTGCCGCCGCACCTCCAACCCCTGGCACTCGACCACGGCGCCGGGCAGCGGGCTGGCGCTCAACGGCTGGCCCACGCCGCGTCCAGTCGGTCGAGGTTGGCCCGCAGGAGCTCGTCGAAGGTCGCGCCGTAGCCGGGGGCGCCGGGGAAGTTGCTGAGGACCGCGACCGGCCGGCCGAGCCGCTGTCCCAGCGACAGCGCCGCCTGCGGCCCCTCCTGCAGGTTGCCGACCACCATCGCCGGCCGCTCGCCGAGCAGGCCCTCGAGGCCGCGCAGGGTGGTGTCCTCGGCCCGGCCCAGCTCTGCCACCACCTCGAGCCCGAGCCAGGAGCACAGCTCTGCCTGGTGGGCGGAGGCGATGACCGGCGCCCCCCGCCACGGCGCCGGCCGCGCCCGGACCTCGGCCTCGAGGCCCTCGAGGCGGAGGGACACGCGCGCCAGCGCCGCCTCCAGCTCGGGCCGACGCTCCGGCAAGACGCGACCGAGCTCGCCCGCCAGCTGGCGCACCAGGCCCAGGTAGTGGCCGGGCACGGTCAGCCCGCCCTCGCTCGCCACCGCCACCACCGCCACGTCGCCCCCCGCCAGCCGCTCGACGGCGGCGCCGAGCGGCGCCTGGAAGTCGTGCCGGACCACGGCCACCGCGGCGCGCAGCTCGGGCACGAGGCGGGGGGAGAGGTCGAAGTGACCCGGGCAGGTGCCGGGGGGGACCATTGTCACCAGCCGCAGCCGGTCGTCTCCGGGCGCGAGCTCGCGCGCCGCGCAGGCGAGCATGGAGGTGGTGACGACCAGGGTCGGCGGGGGGGCGGTGGCGTCGGCTGCGGGGAGGGGGCGAGGGCAGACGAGAGCGAGGAGGAGAGCCAGGCGGGAGAACCGGGATCGGGGAAGCACGGTCAGAACCCCAGCTCGAGGCCGACCAGGAACGAGCGGCCGGGCATCGGGTAACCGGGCCGGTACTCGTAGCTCTCGTCGGCCAGGTTCTCGCCGAACAGGAAGAGCTCGCCGCCGACGCCGGGCAGGAGCAGGCGGACCGGCACGCCGAGGCGGGCGTTGAGCAGCCAGTACGCGTCGACGGTGCGGTCCGGGGAGGGGTAGCGGGGGTTGTCGACATAGCGGAGGTCGCTCCACTCGGCGTCGACGTTGAGCCTCACGTCCCCCGGGAACGTCTGGGCGAAGCCGGCCACGGCGGTGCCGGCCGGCAGGTTGGGCACGTCGTCGGGGTCCGGGTCGCTGAGCGTGCCGCCCAGGAACAGGGCCGAACGCGGCCCGAGCGAGGCCTCGAGCGCCACCTCGAGGCCGCGCACGGTGTAGGCACCGACGTTGGCGAAGGAGGGCGGCGGCGGCGGCGGCGGCACGAAGCCCAGGCCGTCCTCGACGTCGTCCGAGAACAGGGATGCCTCGAGCCGCAGCCGCTGCCCGAGCCGCTGCGCCACGCCGACCTCGAAGTGGTCCAGGACCTCGGGCTCGAGCTCCTGCCACGCGTCGCCGCGGCCCCAGCCCGAGTACTGCACCGCCGCCCAGGCGCCGGGGAGGTTGAAGGCGTGGGCAGCGTTGGCGTAGAGCTCGGTCCCGCCGACCGCCACCGTGACCCCGGCCTGACCGCCCCAGTGCCCGCCGAACGGGTCGCTCGAGGTGTAGCGCACGCCGGCCGAGGGGGTCACAGTCGGCCGGCCGGCGAAGGCATGGCTCACCATGGCGTAGGGGGCCGTCGAGCGGAGGCGGACGTCGTTCGGGTTGCGTGGGCCGCTCGGCCACTCCTCCCGGAACTCGCCACCGTAGCGGTCGTGGTCGATGCCGAGGAGCACCTCGCCCCCGGTCCACGGCCGCAGGGTCTCTCGCCAGCGGGCGCCCGAGTTGCGACTCCAGGTCAGGCTCCGGAATGGCTCCGCGGCGGCGGCGGACCACTGCAACCAGTCCATGTCGCCGTGGTCGAGCCACAGCTTGAGGTGACCGTCGCCCGAGGCGTGGCGGTGGCTCAGGGTGGCGACCGCGAAGACCGCGTCGCTCGCGTACCGCTCCACCACCGGCTGCGGCGGCGCCCCCACCGGCTCGGGGTCGAGGGCCCAGGCGTCGTCCCAGTCGAGGCGGAGGCTCAGGGCCCAGTGCTCGCCGAGGTCGTAGCCGAGCCGGCCCGAGGCCGCCTCCACCTCCCCGTCGGCGTTGGCGCGGTGGCCGTCGCTCGAGCGGTGCGAAGCCGTCACCAGCCAGTCGAGGGGGCCGCTCCGCCCGCCCGCCTCGGCCACGCCGAGCCACGTCGCGTACGAGCCGTAGCCACCCTGGAACCGGCCCTCCACCCCCTCCTCGCGCACCCGCCGTCCGACCAGGTCGACCGCCGCGAAGCCCATCGACCCGAGCAGCACCGGCTGCGGGCTGCGGTAGACCCGGATCTCGTCGACCGGGTCGATGGACAGCTGGTCGACGAGCGGGTGGCCCCAGATGCCGACGAAGCGGGGGATGCCCTCGACCAGAGTGGCGATGTCGGCGCCGGGACGACCCGAGCCGTGGCCGCGCACGAACACCGCGCCGCCCTCGGCGCCGCCGTAGGCGCCGATGGGGTTGAAGCGGGAGACCGTCACCCCCGGCACCCGGCGCAGGGCGGCGGTGAGGTCCTGGGCGCCGAGCTCCTCGACCTGCCGGTCGGAGACCACCGCCACCGGCTGGGCGTAGCGGTCGACCGTGGTCGCGGCGAGGATCGGCGGCGCCGTCACCTCCACCTCGGCCGAGAAGCGGGGCTTCTCCTCCCCGTCGCCGCCGGCCGCCGCGGCGTCGACCGGCCTCGCCTCCT
>CAYTJW010000119.1:0-11015 GCA_964438135.1 uncultured Thermoanaerobaculia bacterium | reverse complement strand
TACCCGCTGCGGCCGGCGACGGCCACCTCCAGAGGCTACAATGGGGCCGCCGTGGGCGGCCCGCCGCCGGCGGCGAATGCCATGAGCGAGGCTCGAGACACCGCCCACCGGGCCGCAGGGGCCCACCCTCGGCCGCCCGCCGGGCCGGGCCGGGTCAGCGCCGCGCTGCGCGCGCTCGTCCTCCGCGACCGGCCGCTCTACGTCCACTTCGCGGTCACCAGCCGCTGCAACCTGCGCTGCCGCTCGTGCGTCATCTGGCAGCGGCCGCCGGGGGAGGAGATCTCGGGCCCGGCCATCGCCGACCTCGCCCGCACCCTCAAGCAGGCGGGCTGCGTCCAGGTCAGCCTCGGCGGCGGCGAGCCGGCGCTCAGGCCCGACCTGCCCGAGATCGTCGCCACCTTCCTCCAGGCCGGCCTGCGCACCCGCGTCCTCACCAACGGTGTCGCCTTCACCCCGGAGCTCGCCCGCACCCTGCTCGACGCCGGCCTGCGCGAGGTGTCGTTCTCGCTCGACTCGCTCGACCGCGCGGTGCAGGAGCGGCGCGACGGCACCACCGGCTCGTTCGAGCGCCGCCTCTCGAACCTCGTCGCCCTGGCCGAGATGCTGCCCGAGCGGGGCGCGCTGCCGCTCCTGAACGTCGTCGTCACCCCCGGCAACCTGGCGGAGCTGCCGGAGCTCCTGGCCCTGGCCTCGGACCTCGGCTTCTGGCTGTCGGTGATCCCCATCCACCTGCCGCCGCGCCCCGACCCGGCCGGGGGCGGCGAGCCGCACCGCTTCTACGGCGACGCCCCCGACCTCGGCTTCGCCGGCGCCGCCGCCGACAGCCTGCGCCAGCCCTTCGCCGACCTCGCCCGCCGCAAGCGGCAGGGCGCGCCGATCGTCAACTCGACCTCGTTCCTGCGCCGCTCGGCCGACTTCCTGGCCAGCGGCCGCGCCCCCTGGCCGTGTCGCGCCGGCGAGCTGTACCTGTCGGTCGGGCCGGACGGCATGGTCGCCCCCTGCCACGCCTTCGAGGGCCGCTGGGAGGTGCCGTTCGCCGAGCTGCCGGCGGCGCTCCGCTCGCGCGCCCACCGCCAGGAGGTCAGGGAGCGGGTGGCGGGCTGCGAGGGCTGCTTCCGGCCGTGCTGGGCCGAGGTGTCGTTCATGGCCCTCGAGGCCCGGTCGCTGCTGGAGATGGCGCGGGTCCAGGCCGCCGCCCGGCTCCGGCGGCGGCGGGTCGACTCAGGCGCGGCCCTGCGCCGCGCCGGCCTCGCCGGGGAGAGCGGCCGGTGAAGGTCCTGCTCGTCAACCCCGACCACGCCCTGGCGCTCGCGTCCGAGGCCGGGGCGCCGGTCGAGGAGGGGACCGGCCGCTACCCGCCGCTCGGCCTGCTCTACCTGCAGGCGGCGGTCGAGGCCGCGGGCCGCCACCGGGTCGAGGTCCTCGACGCCAACCTCGGGGAGCCGCTCCCGGTCGCCCTGGCCCGGGTCGCGCGCGACGGCGCACCCGGCCTGGTCGGCGTCACCGCACTGACCCCCAACCTGCTGTCCGTGGTCGCCACCGTGGCGGCGGTGCGGCGGGCCCTGCCCGCGTCCCGGGTCGTCGTGGGCGGACCGCACGCCGACCTGTTCCCGCTCGAGTCCGCCCGCCTCGAGGGGGTGGACTGGGTCCTGTGCGGCGAGGCCGAGCCGACCCTGCCCGCGCTCGTCGACCAGCTCGAGGGTGGCGCCGACGCCCCCGACGTGCCCGGGCTCTGGCACCGCAACCGCGCCCCGGTCGCCGACCCCGCCCCGCTGCCGTTCGTCGCCGACCTCGACGCCCTGCCGGTGCCCGACCGCTCGCGCCTGGCGGCCGCCGCCTACCGCGGCATCGCCGGCTCGGACCAGGTCTTCACCACCATGGTCACCAGCCGCGGCTGCCCCTACCGCTGCACCTTCTGCTCCACCCCGCGCTCCTCCTACCGCCTGCGCAGCGTCGAGTCGGTGGTCGAGGAGATGGAGCGCTGCGGCCGCCTCGGCATCCGTCACGTCTACTTCCTCGACGACACCTTCCCGACCGCCGGGGCGCGGGCCGACGCCCTCGGCGAGGCCCTCGCCCGCCGCCCCGACCTGCCCCGCTGGAGCTGCCGCACCGCCGCCGCCGGCCTGACCGAGGAGCGCCTCCGGCTGATGCGGCGGGCCGGCTGCCAGCGGGTCCAGATCGGGGTCGAGACCTGGTCGGACGAGGGGCTCCGAGCGCTCGGCAAGCGGGCCACGGTCGAGCAGCTGCGGCAGACCTTCTCGGCCGCCCGCCGGGTCGGGATGCCGACCGTCGCCTACTTCATGCTCGGCCTGCCGCACGAGCGCACCGACTCAGACCTCCGCCACCTCTGCCGCTTCGCCCGCTCCCTCGACCCCACCTTCGCCATGTTCAACATCCTCACCCTCTACCCGGGCACCGCCCTGACCGGGCAGGCGGTCGCGCGCGGCCTGGTCGAGGCGGACGCCTGGCAGCGCTTCGCCGCCCGCCCTCAGCCGGGCTTCGTGCCGCCGGTGTGGGACGAGCACTTCACCCGCGCGGAGCTCGTCGGGTGGCAGCGTCGCCTGTACCGCTCGTTCTACCTCCGGCCGCGGGTGGTGCTGCGCCTGGCGTTCTCCGGCGGCGGGCTCGGCCGCAAGGTGCGGGCCGGCCTCGAGCTGCTGCGGCCCGGCCGGCGGGGCGGGCCATGACCCGGGTCCTGCTCGTCACCCCCTATGGCTTCCAGAACACCGGCGTGCGGCTGCTTTCGGCCGTGCTCCGCCGGGACGGGTTCGAGGCCCCGATCCTGTTCTTCAAGGGCTGGCGCAACAACGACGTCCGGCCGCCGACCGACGCCGAGTACCGGCTGCTGGAGGAGCACGTCCGCGCCCTGCGCCCCGGCGTGGTCGGCATCGGCTTCGGCACCCCCTACCTCGGCATCGTCACCGAGATGACCCGGCGCCTGCGCGGGGTGAGCGACGCCCACGTCGTCTGGGGCGGTGTCCACCCGACCATCTGCCCCGAGGACTGCATCCCCCACGCCGACTCGGTGTGCGTCGGCGAGGGGGAGGGGCCGCTCCTCGACCTGGCCCGGGCGGTGCGGGACCGGCTGCCGTTCGACGGGATCCCCAACCTCTGGCTGCGGCGTGGCGACGAGGTCCGGCGCAACCCGCCCCGGCCGCTGATCCAGGACCTCGACGGCCTGCCCTACGCCGACGCCGCCGCGGGCGAGATGGCGGTGGTCGAGGGCGACCGCCTCCGCCCCGGCAACCCGGCCGACGACAACGCCCTCTACCGCATCTTCGCCTCGCGCGGCTGCCCGTTCGGCTGCGCCTTTTGCTACAACAGCCAGTACCGCCAGATCTACCGCGGCCTCGGCCGCTACCACCGCACCCGCAGCGTGGCGAGCGTGCTCTCGGAGCTCGAGGCGGCGCGGGCGCGGTTGCCGCGGCTGCGGCGGGTCCGCTTCGACGACGACAGCTTCGTCTTCCCCCGCGGCTGGGTCGAGGAGCTGGCGCGCGACTACCCTCGCCGGGTCGGACTGCCGTTCGACATCCTCTTGAACCCCCAGGCGGTGAACGAGGGGAGCCTCGAGCTGCTGCGCGGGGCGGGCCTGGTCCACGCCCAGGTCGGCATCCAGAGCGGCTCCGAGGCGGAGGTCGAGGCCCACTACAGCCGCCGCAGCTCGAACCGGGACACCCTCGAGCTCGCCCACCTCCTCAAGCGGCTCGGGGTCGCGGTGACCTACGACCTGATCCTCGACAACCCGCTCGCGACCCGCGCCGACGCCGAGGCGATGCTCGACCTGTTGCTCCGCCTGCCGCGCCCGTTCAACCTGTTCCTGTACTCTCTGGTGCCGTTCCCCAAGTCGGAGATCACCGCCAAGCTCCTGGAGGCGGGCCTGATCACCCCGGACCAGGTCGAGGGGCGGGCGACCAAGTCGTTCTCCCAGTTCCGTTTCTCCTTCGGCTACCCGCGCCCGGCCGCGGAGACCTTCCACGCCTGCCTGGTGTCGCTGACCTCCAAGGGCTTCGTGCCGCGGACGGCGGTCCGGGCCCTCGCCCGCAGCGGCTTCCTCCGCCGCCACCCCCGGCCGCTGGTCGCAGCCGCCGAGGCGGCCAACGCGCTCAAGCTCGCCGGCGTCGCCCTGGCCATGCTCCGGCGCGGCGAGCTGTCGGCCTTCAAGCTCAGGGAGTACGCCTCCTTCCGCCGGCGGTTGATCCAGTGAACGCCCCCCCGTCGCCGCCCGGGCGCGCCGTTGTATCCTGATCGTGGGGAGCGGCTCATGGTCGCCAGGGAGCAGATCGCCGAGCTGGTGGGGCGCATCGTCGCGGCGTTTCGGCCGCTCGAGGTCATCCTCTTCGGCTCCCACGCCGACGGGACGGCGACCGGCGAGTCCGACGTCGACCTGCTGGTGGTGATGCCGTGCCCGGGCAAGCCAGCGGTGAAGGCGGCCGAGATCCTGAGCGCCACGACCCCGTCGTTCCCGGTCGACCTCGTCGTCCGGGACCCCGGCGAGCTGGAGCGTCGCCTCCAGGCCGGCGACTACTTCCTGCGGCACGTCGTAGCGGCAGGCGAGGTCCTGTATGAGGCCGCTCACCGCTGAGTGGGTGGCCAAAGCCGAGGGCGACTTCGCCACCCTGGCGCGCGAGCTGCGCGCCCGGCGGTCGCCGAACTACGACGGCGCGTGCTTCCACGCCCAGCAGTGCGTCGAGAAGTACCTCAAGGCATGCCTCCAGGAGGAGGAGATCCCCTTCGGCAAGGTCCACCACCTCGCGGTGCTGCTCGACGCCGTGCTCCGGGTGGAGCCGCTCTGGGGCGACCTGCGCGACCGGCTGCGGCTCCTCGACGCATACGCCGTCGAGGTCCGCTACCCGGGCGAGTCGGCCGACCGCAGCGACGCCCTGACGGCGTCCCGCATCTGCCGCGAGGTCCGGCGCCGCGCTCGCGCCCGCCTCGGGCTGGGAGGCTGAGACGCGCTCCGGACACGGTCCGACGCCACGACCCGGCTCCGACGCGGCGAGCTCGCGGCCTGCGGGCTCGGGGAGCGCGTCTCCTGCCGCCGGCGGTTGACCCGGTGAGCCCGCCCCTCCCGTCGCCGCCGCGCCTCGCCCTCCTCCGGGTCAACGAGCGCCTCGGCGTCCACCCCTTCCTGCGCGAGACCAACGTCTCCGGCGTCTACCCCGCCCTCGGCCTCGCCTACCTGGCGGCCGCGGCCCGGGCCGCCGGCTTCCCCGTGACCGTGGTCGACGCCCACACCCGCGACCTCGACCACGACGAGCTGGTGCGAGCCGTCGCCGACCTCGCCCCGGACGTGGTCGGCCTCACCTCGACCACCTTCAACTGGCCGGTGGTGGCCGAGGTCGCCCGCCGGCTCCGGGCCGCCCTGCCCGCGGCGCTGGTGGTGGTCGGGGGGCCGCAGCTGTCGGTCTACCCCGAGGAATGCATGCACGAGCGGGCGGTCGACGTGGCGGTGGTCGGCGAGGGGGAGGAGACCCTGGTCGAGATGCTGGGCCGGGTCGCCGCCGGCGCCGGGCCTGCTGGCGTGCCCGGGACCCTGGCCCGCTCGGGCTCGGAGCTGGTGCGGGGGCCGGAGCGGCCGCCGGTCGCCGACCTCGACGCCCTGCCCCTGCCCGCCCTCGACCTGCTGCCCATTGCCGCCTACCGCTCGCTGACCCTGCCGCGGCCGTTCGTGACCATGGTCGCCTCCCGCGGCTGCCCGTTCCGCTGCCGCCACTGCTCGCAGGCCTTCGTCGGCGGCTGCCACCGCGAGCACGGGGTGGAGCGGGTGGTCGCGGAGGTGCGGCGGGCGGTGGAGGTCCTCGGCGCGCGCGAGATCGTGCTCTTCGACGAGACCTTCACCCTCCACCGCGAGCGGGTGCTCGAGATCTGCGCGCGGTTGCTCGGGAGCGGGCTCAGGCCCCGCTGGAACGTCCGCACCCGCGCCGACCGGCTCGACGACGAGCTGCTCGCGGCCATGGCCCGGGCCGGTTGCGCCAGCGTCCACGTCGGCATCGAGGCCGGCTCCGCGCGGGTGCGGGAGCTGATGCGCAAGCCGCTCGACCTGGGCCGCGCCGCCCGCGCCCTCGAGCAGGCCCGCCGCCTGGGCATGGAGACCCGCGGCTACTTCATGCTCGGCTACCCGGGCGAGACCCGCGAGGAGGTCGAGGAGACCATCCGCCTGTCGTGCGAGCTGCCGCTCGACTGGGCCAGCTACACCGTCACCCTCGCTTTGCCCGGGACCGAGATCCACCGCGAGGCGCTCTCGAGCGGCCGCGCGGCGACCGACTACTGGCGCGAGTACTCGCTCGGGCGGGTCGGCGGGCCGCCCGCCTACGCCTCGACCGAGCTCGAGGCCTCAGAGCTCGAGTCCCTGCTGCGCCAGGCCTACCGCCGCTTCTACCTGCGCCCCACGACCGTCGCCCGCAAGCTCGCGAGCCGGCGGCTGTGGCGGCAGCTGCCGTCGACCCTCGCCACCCTGGCCGAGCTCCTGACGCCGCGAGCGCGCGGGGAGTGAGGGAGGAGACCGTGGCCGCCAGCCTGCCGCCGCGCGACGTCGCCGCCGCCAGCGGGGGGAGCCCGCTCGCCCCGCGGGCCTGGGGCGCCCTCGCCCTGCTCGCGCTCCTCCTCGCCCTCGGGCTCCGCGTCGCGTTTCTCGCCAACCGCGGCGACCTCTGGGTCGACGAGGCGATCAGCGCGGGGCTGGCGCGCCACGACCCGGCCGACCTCCACGCCCTGCTCAGCGTCCCGCCCGCGGTCAAGTCGACGGTGTTGAACGCCGACGCCCCGCTCTACTACCCGCTGCTGCGCGCGTGGACGTGGCTCTGCGGGGACAGCGAGGTCGCCCTGCGCTCCCTCTCCGTGCTCCTCGGTCTGGCGTCCCTCGTCCTGCTGTGGAAGGTCCTGAGGGACGCCTGCGACGCCCCGACCGCCGCGCTCGGGGCTCTCCTCATGGCGGTCGCGCCGCTCCAGGTCCACTACTCGACCGAGTGTCGGTGCTACACCCTGTTCCTCTTCGCCACCCTCGGCGCGCTCGCCTCCCTCCTCTCCATCCTCACCAAGGGCAAGGGCTTCATCCCCTACGTCCTGTGCAGCCTGGCCTCCGTCTACACCTTCTACTATGGCCTCTTCCCGATCCTGGTCGCGAACCTCGTCTTCGCCCTCGCGCTGGTCCGCCCGCCCCGCCCGCGCCTCGCCCCCTGGGCGCTCGCCCAGCTCGCGATCCTGGCCGGCTTCCTGCCCTGGGCAGGGGTCGTGCGCCACCAACGCGCCGCCTTCTCCGCCACCTCCTTCGACAGCTGGGGCGCGTTTTGGAAGGCGATGCAGGGGCTGCTGGTGGACCTGACCGCCCTCGGCCTGTCGCCCCGCCTCGCGCCGTTGCTGGCCCTCCTCGCCGCGGGCCTCGTGGTCGCCGGCGCCGTCGCGCTCCGGCACAAGCCGCTCCACGCCGCCTGCCTCGTGCTCTGGCTCGTGCTGCCGATCCTCCTCCACCGCCACCTCGCGACCGCGAAGGTCGTCGGGCGCGCCTTCATCTTCGTGACCCCAGCCCTCTACGCCCTGGCGGCGGCGGCCGCCTCGACCGCCATCGGCCGGTGGCGCCGGCCCGCCGCCGTCGCCACCCTGGTCGCCTTCGCCGCCTTCCTCGGGGCGAGCGTCGCCGGGGCGGTCTCGGTCTTCCGGCAGGAGGCCCGGCTCCGCGCCGAGGGCCCCTCCCTGGCGACGCTCGACGCCGCCCTCGGCAACGACGCGGACGGGGCGTCGGTCCTCGTCCTCAGCGAGGGCAAGTATGGGGCGCCGCTGCTCGCCTACTACCTCCAGCGCGGCCTCCCGATCGTGGGCTTCCCCTCGAGCGGCATGGCGCGCCTGCCCGAGAGGATGCAGCAGGCGCAGCTCTTGGAGTCGCTGCGGCTCCTCGCCGGCGCCTACCCCGAGCTTTGGGTCTGCACCCCCGGCAAGGAGACGGTGCTCCCAGCCCGGACCGGCGACGACCCCTCCGGGGGCCGGCCGCGGCGGGCCTTCCGCTTCAGCAGGATGCTGCTGCAGCAGTTCCCTGCCGAGCAGGTGCTGGCGGCGACCGAGGCCCTGCCGAGCACGGCGGTGGGGGCGGCGGCTCAGACCCGCCTGGTCCGGCTCGGGTCGGAGCCCGCGCTGGCGCAGACGGTCCTCCTCGACCAGCCCACCCGGCTGCGGTGGTTCACCCTGGCGCAGTACCCGCAGGCGCGCCCCTTCTACGGCCGGCTCGAGCTCCGCGTTGACGGGGTGCTGGCGGACTCGACGCTGCTCGGCTGCACCTACGCCTCGGTCAACCTGCTCGAGGCGGACGTCGCGGCCGGAACGCACTCCATTCAGGTGGCGCGCCGTCCGCCGTGACCAGCCGGGCGTCTCTGCCGCCGCGGGCCGGCGCCCTCTTCGACCGCGGTCAGGCCTCGAGCCCTGGCCGCCCCACGCGCGGGCACGCGAGCAGGTCCAGGCGCCAGGTGATCATGTCCTTGCCGTAGAAGCGGAAGCGGCCGACCTCGAGGAAGCCCCACGAGGTCAGCTGGCGGATGGCGCCGGAGTTGTCGGCCTCGGTCGTGATCTTGACGAAGCGGTGGCCGCGGGCCGCCAGCTCGTCGAACAGCAGCTTGTTGATCAGGCCCGAGATCCGCTGCCCGCGCAGCTCCGGCTCGAAGGAGCAGAACATCGACTCGGCGAGCACCTCCTCGCCCCCGCCGCCGGCACTGGCCGAGAAGTAGCGCCAGGTTGAGAGCAGGTGCCAGGCCGCCGCCGGGCAGCGCAGCAGCCCGAGCAGGGTGGCGCCGCCGAGACCCAGCCACCGCCGCCGCAGCACCTCGCGCAGCATCCGCGGCCCGTTCGCGGTGCCGGCGATGAAGCCGCGGGCCCGACCCCCCTCCCGGTAGACGAAGCCGACGAAGTCGGGGTGGGAGAGCAGGCCGAGGTAGACCTGGCGCAGGAAGGCCCGGCCGAGCCGCGCCCACAGGCTTCGCCCCATGGCGGCCCGGTGGAGGCGGCAGACGTCGTCGACGTGCTCGGCCGCCATCGGCTGCATGCGGGCGAGGAGCTGGGGGTCGACCTCGAGCGGCCTCACCAGCGGCTCACCCGCGCGGCCGCGGCACGCCCCCGGCGTGCGCCCGCCGCACCAGCTCCTTGAACGCCTCGGTCTGGATGGCGCGGTGCTGGGCGGCGAGGAAGCAGCCGAGGAAGTCCTCGTAGGGGATCTCGTAGGACTCGTCGAACAGGCGCCGGGCGAGCTCGACCGCGTCACGGTGCACGTCGCCGAAGGCGGCGATGACGGCGGCGACGGCCTCGTCGAGGGCGCCCGCGCCGCACAGCCGGTCGATGATGCCGAGCTCGAGCGCCTCCGCCGCACCGACCGGCCGCCCGGTCATGGCCATGAAGCGCGCCCGCCCCAGGCCGATGAACTTGGCCAGGCGGAAGGTGCCCATGCCGGGCAGGAAGCCGTCGCGCACCTCGTGCAGCTGGAAGGTGGCGCGCTCGGTCGCCACCCGGGCGTCGCAGGTGAGGGCGAGCTGCAGGCCGCCGCCCGAGCACTCGCCGTCGATGGCCGCGATGGTGACCATGGGCAGCCGTTCGACCGTCCGGCACGCCTTCTCCCAGCGGGAGAAGCCACGGATGTCGGGCTTGGCGTCGGGCGGGAAGTCGAGCAGGTCGATGCCGGAGCAGAAGGCGCCGCCGGCGCCGCGCAGGACCAGCACCCGCTCGGTCGCCTCGTCCTCGAGACGGTGGCAGAGCTGCTCGAGCTCGCGCACCATGGTCATGCTGATGGCGTTGCCCCGGTCGGGCCGGTCGAGGGTGACGGTCGCCACCCCGGATGAGCGGTCGAGGCGGAGCGTGGTCAGGTCCATGGTGCCTCCTCCCCAGCTCGCCCGGCTACCACCGCAGCAGGGCGGTCTCGATCGACACCCCCGGCCCCATCGCGATCACCACCCCGAAGTCCCCGGCGCGGGCGACCCCCTCCCGCTTCAGGTTCTGGAAGGAGAACAGGACCGAGGCCGACGAGAGGTTGCCGAAGTCGCGCAGGACCGAGCGGGTGTGACGCACGTCGTGCTCGGTCAGGCCGAGGTTGTACTTGATCGCGTCGACCACCTTCTTGCCGCCGGAGTGGACGAGCCAGTGGTCGACGTCGCGCCGCTTGAGGCCGAACCGGTCGAGCAGGCGCCCGACCGGGGTGCGGATCCGCTCGCCGATCAGGTAAGGGATCTCCCAGCCGAGGTAGAACGAGAACCGGCCCCGCTCGAAGTCGAAGCGCATCTCGTCCCGCACCGCGTGCACCACCAGCGACTCGAAGCCGAGCACGGCCGGGCCGTCGGCGGCGGTCAGGCGCTCGTCGGCCACCACCGCCACCGCCGCCGCGCCGTCGCCGAACAGCGAGTTCACCACCGCGGTGCGCACGGTCAGGTCGAAGACGTAGGCCGCCGAGCAGACCTCGCAGCCGAGCAGCAGCGCGACCCGGCCGGGGTGGGCGGCGGCGAAGCTGGTCGCCGTCACCAGGCCGTTGACCGCCGCGTTGCAGCCCATGCCGACCACGTCGACGCGGTGGACGTCGTCGCGCATGCCGAGCGCCTCGGCCAGGTAGGCGGTGAGACCGGGGCAGAGGAATCCGGTCGAGGTGGTGGTGACGAAGAGGTCGACCTGGTCCGGCCGCAACGAGGCCTCCGCCAGGCAGCGCTCGACCGCCTCGCGGCCGATCTCGAGCGACACCCGGCGGTGCTTGGCCAGCAGCGCGGCGCCGTCCTCGTCCGGCATGACCCCGTCCGGGCCGGGCTCGGGCAGCACCAGGCGGCGGCTCCGGATGTGGCTGCTTGAGAAGAACTGGCGGATGGCCGGGTCCGGGCAGCCGAAGAGGTCGAGCAGGTCCTGCTGCGAGTAGGCCCGCGGCGGGTTGGCGGTGCCGACCGCGACGATCCGCGGCGACGGCGCCTCAGGCACCCTGGTCCCCCGGCCGGCCGCCGCGGTGGCGGCGCTCGTAGAGCAGCGCCTGGGCGGCGCAGGCCAGCTCGCGGGCGCCACCCTCGGCG
>CAYTJW010000118.1:0-11039 GCA_964438135.1 uncultured Thermoanaerobaculia bacterium | reverse complement strand
CCGGGGCGGGTCCGCGTCGCGCAGCGGCGCGTCCTCCTCGGCTGCGGCCAGCAGCGCCACCGCCGGCTGCACCGCCTCCGCCAGGCCGTCGCCGAGGGCGGCGGCGACCCGCTCGAGGAGGCCCGGCCGCTGGCCCTCCAGGCGCCGCCTGAGGAAGGCGCGGAAGCTCGAGTGGTAGAGACGCAGGCCCTGCTCGCTCACCCCCTCGTGCGAGGCGGTGAAGACCTCGAGGTACTGGGCCAGGTAGCGCAGCACCTCGTCCCGGCGCCCGGTGCTGACCCCGAGCGGCTCGAGCAGCTGGTCCTCGGTCAGGGGCGCGGTCGCCACCGCCAGCAGGGCGGCGATGTCGTACAGCGCCGCGAGGTCCCCGGGCCGGTCGTGCAGGCGGTCGACGAGGGCCTGCCAGAACCGCTCGTAGAGCTTCTCCAGGGTCGCCGGCAGGCGCGCGCCGGAGGCCAGGTCGGCCGGGTCCAGGGTGCCGGCCGCGACCGCGGCGACGAGCTCGGTCAGGTAGAGGAAGTTGCCGCCGCGGCGGGCGAGGCGCTCGAGCTCGGGCTCGGCCGGGGCGCGGTCGCCGAGGCGCTCGCGGAGGAAGGCGACGCAGTCGGCGAGGTTGTCCGGGCTGGCCGGGTCGAGAGCCAGGGTCTCGGCGCCCTCGGCCCCCTCGAAGCGGTCGAGGTGGCGGCCCGGGCGGGAGGTGAGGAGCAGGTACACCCCCCGCGGCGGGTC
Source organism: uncultured Thermoanaerobaculia bacterium (assembly GCA_964438135.1). Classification (GTDB taxonomy): domain Bacteria; phylum Acidobacteriota; class Thermoanaerobaculia; order Thermoanaerobaculales; family Sulfomarinibacteraceae; genus CAYTJW01. Next base: position 10,310 of record CAYTJW010000118.1, on the reverse strand, counting down.
GAGCGGCAGCGCGGCCAGCACCGGCTCGGCGCCGCCGCTCGCCTCGTCGAGCGCGTCGAGCAGGACCACCTGCCGCTCGCCGACCGCCAGGCCGCGCTCCGAGACCTCGCGCAGCACCGAGGCGAAGGCCCGCCCCAGGCGCTCGAGGCCGAGGTCGGGGTCGAGCGCGGCCAGGCCGTGGCGGGAGGCGAGCTGGTTGGCGCAGTCGCGCAGCATGGTCTCGGCGCCGAGCTGGCTGTCGCGCTGGAAGAAGAAGGCGACCGCGTCGGGGTGCTCCTCCAGGTAGCGGGCGACGATCGCGCTCTTGCCGATGCCGGGCTGGCCGACGATCGCCAGCACCCCCCGGTCGCGGCGGCGCATGAGGTCCTCGAGGCGGGCGAAGACGGAGCGCCGGCCGACGAAGAACCGGTGGCGCCGGCGGACGGCGGTGAAGTCGACCAGCTGCTCCTCGACCCGCCGCCGGCGCCGCTGGTGCTCGGCGAAGACCGAGGCCAGCAGCCGCCCGGTCCAGCGGCTCTCGAGGGCCGGCACCAGGGTGGCGGTGGGCAGCTTGTGGCCGCCGTCGTACTCGAGCACCGCCACCGTCCGGGCCCGCTCGTCGCAGCGCTTCTGGCCGTCGTAGACGAAGACCTGGTCGACCCCGTCCTCCGGGCAGGCGAGGAGGGCGAGGTAGGCGTCGACCGGCAGGAAGGTCCCGTCCGGCAGCAGCACCGCGAGCTGCCCGTCGGCGTCGGGCCGCGGCCCCGGCCAGGGGACCGGCGCGCCGGCCCCCCGCCACCACTCGGGCTCGTCCCCGGCGCGGCGCAGCAGCGGCCAGTCGCGGGCGAACCCCGCCCGGGTCAGGGCGAGGTTGAGCCGCGGCACCCAGGTCGCGACCGCCTGCCGGTACTCGTCGTCCGAGCGCACCGCGCCGTGGCCGAGCACCTCGTTGCGGAAGGGGGTGAACTGCTCGAGCGCCCGGTCTACCTCCCGCCGGCCGCCGAGCAGCCACTCGCCGAGGGGCGCGAGCCGCTCGAGGCCCGCCTCGTCGCAGCGCCGGGCCAGCCTCCCGAGCAGGGCGCGCCAGGTGCCGAGCGAGGGCTGGACGAGGTCTCCGGCCAGCGCCGCCGCGTCGGCCGGCAGCGGCCGCCCCGGCTCGAGCAGCGCCGACAGGGCGAGCAGGCAGGCGTAGCGGGTCAGCAGCCCGAAGCCGTTCTCGACCCCGAGCAGCGCCCGCAGCGGCTGCCCCGAGGCCGCGTCCTGGCGGAGCTTGCGGTACACCACCGCCACCGGGTGGGCGTAGCCCTCGGCGACGTCCTCGAGCCACTCGACCTCGACCGCCGCTCCCGGGGTGCCCGACCGCAGTCGCTCGACCTCCCGCAGCAGCCGCTTGCGGTGGCCCAGGGCGCCGACCCCGAGCTCGCGCAGGTCGGCGTCGGTCAGCTCGCCGAGCGCTTCCCGGTCGACCGCGTTGTCGGCGAAGGCGCGGGCGTACTGCCCGAGCCCGAGCCCCTCCAGCCACGCCGTGACGTCCATCGCCACCTCCCCGCCCCCCGGCCGCGGCCCGACCGGGCGAGACCGGGCCAGGATATCGCGCGCGCGGAGGAAGGGAGCCTGCGGGCCTCAGGTCTCACCGAGCAGCCGGAAGTACTCCTCCCTGGAGACGCCGGCCGGCGCGAGGTTGGCGCGGATGATGGAGACCGGCACCTGGTCGTGGGTCGGGATCACGACCGGCCGCAGCGCTCCGTCCTTGCCGCAGGATCTGTGGTGCCTTCCTGGCGTGCGAGTCAGAAGCCGGCGGCGAGGGGCACGCGCTCCAGCCTGCGCCAGTGGATCGGAGAGATGCGAGGCATCGCTCAGACGGCGACCGCATGGCGCTCGATCGCCACCCACTCCGGCGCCTCCCAGCGGCCGTCGCGGAGCTCGTACCCCGCCTCCTCGAGCACCTGCTCCAGCGTGCCGGCATCCTGGGCGGTCGCCGCGAACGCGTGGACGGCCTCGGCCACGGCCAGCCGCGCCGCCTCGCGCGGCGGTGGCCGAGGCGGCAGTGTGGCCGGGCACGAGACGCCCGGAGCGACGGCCGCGAGCGGAGACCCGCGCTGACCGGGACCGGAGATGCCGTGGGCGGTGACCGGTTCCCCCGAGTGGCGGTGCCGGCACCCGCCGTGGGCGTGGCCCTTGCGCTCCCGTTCGCCAGGATTATCATGGAATCATGGAATCTGTCAGCTCGACGGAGCTCGCCCGCCGCCTCTCGGACCTGCTGAACCGGGTCCGGTACCGCAACGAGTCCTTCGTCATCACCCGGGGTGGGGAGGAGATCGCCCGCCTGACCGGCGTGACCCGGCGCCCGACCACCCTGGCGTCGGTCCTCGAGCGGGCCGTCGAGGTGCGCTCGGACGACCCGTTGTTCGCCGACGACCTCGCGCGAACTCAGGCCGAGCAGCCCGGCCCGGGGCCCGACCCGTGGGCGTCCTGATCGACACCAGCGTGCTGGTCGACGTCGAGCGAGCTGGCGCCGTCGCCGCCGACGCGGTCGTGGAGCTCGGCGGCGAACCGGCCTACCTGGCCGCGATCACGGCGTCCGAGCTGCTGCACGGCGTCCACCGGGCGGACTCCGCCCTCCGCCGCGGGCGCCGGCAGAGGTTCGTCGACGCGATCCTGGAGCTGGTCCCGGTCCTGCCGTTCGACCTCGAGGCGGCGAGGGTCCACTCCAGGATCTGGGCCGACCTGGCCAGGGACGGCCGGGTGATCGGGGCGCACGACCTCCTCATCGCCGCCACCGCCCTGGCCAACGGCCTCGGCCTCGTCACCGCGAACCCGCGCGAGTTCGGCCGGGTGGAGGGCCTCACGGTCCACACCTGGCGGCAGTGACGGCGCGGGAGGCCGCCGGGGGGCCGCCCCCGCATCGCGGAGCGCGTGGGCCGTGGCACCCGTCAGGGTCGACCGTCGTGCTGGCCGAGGCCGCGCCGGTCGGCAAGGTGGAATCGGGCGGCAGCCGGCCAGGAGTCGGGCGGCGAACGGGGGGCGGCAGCGCATGAGCGACGAGAGGGACGGGAAGATCGCCGAGCTGCGGCGGCGATCCGGGGGCGTCACCCGGATGGTCGTCAAGGCCCAGGGCTATGCCGAGAGCGACCCCGAGGTGGCGCTGACCCAGGCCCGCAAGGCGGCCGAGGCGATCTGCCTGGGCCTCTTCCAGGCCGAGATCGGCGAGCCGGGGCGGATGATGCTCGACGAGCTCATCCGCAAGCTCGCCGAGCGGCGGCTCACACCGCGGCGGATCCAGGTGCAGCTCGAGACGATCCAGAAGCACGGCAACCTGGGCGCCCACGCCCAGGCCGAGGACGAGGAGCTGGACCCGGCCTTTTTGTCGCCCTGCCTGATGGCGCTGGTGCAGGTGACGACCTGGTACCTCGGCGAGTACCTGGGGGTCGCGGTGCCGCCCGAGGTCGAGGCGGGGAGAACGCCGCGCCCCCCGCCGGCGGTCATGCCGGCCGGCGGCCCGCCGGCGCCCCTGCCGGCGGCGTCGCCCTTCGTCAGCGGCGCCCCGCCCGCGGGCCCGGCCGCCGCAGCGGGCGGTGCACGGCGGCATGGACTGGGTGCTGCTGCCGACGGAGCGGGCGGAGAAGAGCCTGGCGGACTGGCTGGTGGAGACCGCCGACGACCTCGACGGGCGGCTGGAGGCGGGCCTGGGCCCGCTCGCGCAGGCGTGCCGCGGGGTGGCGGCGATCCACGCGGCGGGGCTGGTGCACCTGGACCTGAAGCCGGCGACCGTGCTCCTGGTGAGGGACACGGTGGGCGAGCGGGCGGCGGCGCGGCAGGGTCGGGCAGGACCGCTGTGGGTGGTGAAGGTGGCGGACTTCGGCCTGACGCGGGGCCTGGACCGGCTGGTCGAGACCCGGCCGGAGCTGCTGGCGGACGGCGTCGGCAACCCGGCCTACATGGCGCCGGAGCAGGTGCTGGCGGCGCGGTGGCGGGACGTGACCGCGTTGGCGGACGTGTACGCGCTGGGGATGGTGCTGTACGAGCTGCTGGACGGCGACCTGCCCTACTCGGGCACCGGCAGGGCGATCCGCGACAAGAAGGTGAACCCGGCCGTGCGGGTCTCGCGGCCGCGCGGCCCGGAGCGCCTCGCCCTGCTCGCGTTGCGGTGCCTCGAGCGCGAGCCGGGGGCTCGGCCGGGGTCGGCCGCGGAGCTGGAACGCCTGCTGGCCGAGGACCCTGAGGCGGAGTGGGAGTACGCGGCGCGGGCCGGGACTGGGACGCGCTACTGGTGGGGGCACGACTTTGACGCGCAGCACGTGTGGTGTTCGGACAACTCCGGCGGCTCCACCCAGCCGGTGGGGCGGAAGCCGGCGAACCCCTGGGGTCTGTTGGACATGCTGGGCGACGTGTGGGAGTGGTGCGCCGACCCCTGGCACGGCAGCTACCAGGGCGCGCCCGCGGAGGCGGTTGTCTGGGCTGGCGACGGTTGTTGCCGTGCTGTGCGGGGCGGTTCCTGGGGCGACGATTCCGGGAGCCTGCGCGTCTCCTTCCGCGGCAGCGGCACCCGCGTCGGCCGGTACGACTACCTCGGTCTTCGTTCCGCCCGGGGCGTGTGATTCCCTTGGTCTTCGGTCCTTGGTCCCTTGACGGGTGGGGGGCGGGTGCGACGGCGCCCGGGGGTCTGAGGGGGCGAGCCCCCTGGACGTGCGTGCGTGCGGGGTGGGCTTGAAGCGCGCCGAGACCCTGCCGGTCGTGGTCGACCGGACGTACGCGTTCGCGCTGTGGGCGGTGCGCAAGGTCGAGGGCTTCCCGCGCTCGCACCGCTTGGAGCTGGGCAGCCGGATCGCGGGCGGCGCGCTCGACGGCCGAGGCGGCGTTCTGCGCGCCGGCGAGGCTCAGCCCGGCGCCGTCGTCTCGGAAGGGGGCTCGGGCAGGTGCTGCTCGAGCCAGGTGGTGAACGGTGGAAGGTGTTCGCACACGACCCACCAGATCCGGTCGACGAGGATCTCGCCGTACTCGTGGGCGATGACGTTGCGCAGGCCGATGATGGAGCGCCAGGGGATCTCCGGGGTGGCGGTCCGGAAGGCCGCCGAGACGTGCGCTGCCGTTTCGCCGACTCCCAGCAGTTGGCGTTCCACGGCCAGCCGGGTGCGGCGGTCGGCGCTGAAGCGCTCGAGGTCCATGCCGGCCACGAAGTCCAGGATCTCGCGGCTGGCGACGAGCATGTCCCAGAGGTAGGGGGCGGCGCGCGCCTCAGGCTGCATACACGACCCGGGCGGAGGTCAGGATGGCATGGCGGCGGAACGGGTTGCGGAGGGCCGAGCGCTCCACGAGGTCGACCGGGCGGCCGAGGACCTGCGCCAGGTCGGCGGCCGCCTCGACCAGGTCGAGGGCGCTCCAGCCGGCGTCGGCGGCGAAGGTCACCAGCACGTCGACGTCGCTCGAGTCGCTGAAGTCGGGGCGCAGCACCGAGCCGAACAGGGCCAGCTCCCAGACCTTCCAGCGGTGGCAGAAGGCGGCGATGGAGTCACGGGAGACGGGCAGCGGTACGTCGTCCATCGGCTCCGAGTATAGCCTGACGGGCGCACCCCCCTCACAGCCCCCACCGCGCCTCGAGGGCGCGGAAGGCCTCGCAGATGGTCTCGAAGTCGGCGAGGTCGGCGGGGGTGGAGCGCTCGACGCTGAGCTGGGCACGCCAGGTGCCACGTGTCACGAAGCTCACGAAGTTGGAGCGGTGCCACGTGTCACGAACCTCACGAAGTTGAGGCTGCCAGGTGCGCCCTCGGGCAGCGCCCCGGAGCGGTGCCCCGTGCCACCCCGTGCCACCGGGGGGAGACACGTGGCACCGGGGGGGTCGAGCCCTGGTAGCACCAGGGGCAGGCGGCGTCGCACCGATCGGTGATCCTGAGGTCGACCAGCTCCGGCCAGGTGGAGCGGTAGGGGACGAAGACCGCCTCCTCGGAGGGCGAGAACGACAGCCGCATGCGCACGCCCAGCTCGCGGTCGAGCGCGACCCAGAAGCCGAGCGGGTCGCGCCGGACCACCCAGGTCCCGAGCTCCTCCAGGAACAGGCCCCGCGGCACCTCGGCCTGGTTGACCAGGCTGTCGTCGCCGCCGAGGACGACGACGCCGTCGCTCAGCAGCCAGCGCGCGATCTCGTCGAGCAGCTCCTGGTGCGGGCCCCACCCGTGCCGGCCGCCGCTCCCCGCCGCGCCGTCGGGGGGGGACGAGCATTGCGGCCAGGTGCTCGGGCGGCAGGTGCGGCAGCTCGCGGCGGAGGTAGTGCTCCTTCGCCGTGCGCGAGCAGTGCGTGAAGCGGGCGCGGCCGTGGTGCTCGTCGTGGAGCCCGCCCCCGTCCTCGCGCTCGTGGGGGAGCAAGATCACGCAGTGCGCCGAGGAGCTGTTGGTGGCGAACCCGAGGCGGAGGTTGTGGACGAGGACGGAGACGGCCATGGCGGCAGGGTACCGCGACCGCCGCTCCCGCCCGCCCCCTACCGCAGGGCGACGCCCTCGCCGGAGAGAAAGGCCATGAGCGCGGCGCGGAACGACTCGATCTCCTCGCCGGACAGGGTGTGGTCGGGCGACGAGACGTGGCAGCGGAACGTGAAGCTGCCCTGGCCCGGCTCGAGGCCCTTCCCTGAGTAGCGGTAGAGGAACTCGCGCCGGCGCAGGAGCGGGTGGGCGAAGCGGTCGAGGGTCGACTCCAGGGCCGCGAAGCCGCGGTCGAGCGGCCAGACGAGCGAGAAGTCGTGCCACGAGCCGGGGTAGACCGGCAGGGCGGCGAACGTCGCCTCGGGCTGGGGCGTGCCGCCGAGGGCCTCGAGGTCGAGCTCGAACCACACCACCTGGCCGACCTGCGCCACCTCGGCCAGGCCTGAGCCGGCGAGGACGCCGAGGCTGCCGACGGCGCGGCCGCCGCAGGCGACCTCGAGCCAGGAGGCGGCAGCCTGCCACGGCGACCGGCCCTCGCCCGAGACGGCGTAGCTCAGGGTGCCCGCGCCGAGCGCGGCCGAGAGGTCGTCGAGGACGCCGCGCACCGCGCGGACGTGGTCCTCGAGCTCGCCCGCGCGGCTCGAGGCGTAGGACAGGCCGGCGAGCAGGGTGAGCTGGGCGCGGCCTTCGGCGGTGGGGCGGGAGGCGTTGCCCAGCTCGAACAGGCGGAAGCGCTCGGCGTGGGGCCGGTTGGGCCCGACCAGGGCGAGCAGGTTGGGCACCAGCGTGGTGCGCATCCGCGCCTGGTGGGGGGCGGTCGGGTTGCGCAGCACCAGGGTCGGCCCGGGGTCGAAGCCGAGCCGCTCGAGCCAGGAGTCGTCGAACCAGCTGTAGGTGTGGACCTCGACGAAGCCGTGGCCGGCGGCGAGCAGGCGGCGGGCGCGGTGCTGGAGGAGGAGGGGGACGTTGGCCGGGACCGGGTCGATCGGGCACGAGGGCAGGCGCGGCGCGACGTTGTCGTAGCCGTACACCCGGAGCACCTCCTCGACGATGTCGTCGGCGATGGAGATGTCCTGGGCGCTGCGGTGGGGCGGGATGCCGACCTGCCAGGCGTCGCCCGCGAGCTCGGCCGCGAAGCCGAGGGCGGAGAGGATCGAGGCCACCCGCTCGGCCGGCAGCGCCTGGCCGGCCTTGGCGTCGAGGAACGCGGCCGGGACGGTCAGCGGGCGGGAGCCGTCCTTGAGGTCACCGACGGTGGTGAAGCGGCTCTGCACCTCGGGCGCGACCCCGGCCGCCTCGACCAGGTGGAGGAAGCGGGCCACCGCCACGCGGGCGTTGACCGGCGGCTGGTTCTTCTCGAAGCGCTGGCTGGCCTCGGTGCGCAGGCCGAGGCGGACCGCGGTGCGGCGGACCCTGGCGCCGCGGAAGTTGGCGCTCTCGAGCAGGAGCCGCGTGGTGCGCCCCGTGACCTCGGTGGCGAGCCCGCCCATGACGCCGGCGATCGCCACCGGCTCGCGCTCGCCCCAGATCATCAGGTCGTCGGGCTGCATGGCCCGCTCCTGGCCGTCGAGGGTGACGAAGGCGCCGGCTCGACCCATGGGCGCGACGCGGATCGCCCTGAGGGTGTCGGCGTCGAAGGCGTGGGTCGGCTGGCCGATCTCGAAGGCGATGTAGTTGGTCAGGTCCACCAGCAGGTCGTAGGTGCGCTGGCCGAGGGCGTGCAGGCGGCGCTGCAGCGCGAGCGGCGACGGGGTGGCGCCGAGGCCGGCCAGGGCCAGGCAGCAGTAGCACGGGCAGCCGGCCGGGTCGTCGACGGTCACCGGGTAGGGCGGCAGGTGGTCGAAGCGGCCCAGGTCGGCGACCGGCAGCGGCGCGAGCGGCCGGCCGAACAGCGCCGCCAGCTCGCGGGCGAAGCCGTACTGGCCCCACAGGTCGGGGCGGTGGGTGAGGCTCTTGTTGTCGACCTCGAAGACGACGTCGGTCGCGGGGACGAGCTCGTCCAAGAGAGTGCCCGGCTCGAGGCCCGGCGGCAGCTCGAGCAGGCCCTCGTGCCAGTCCGACATTCCCAGCTCGCGCGGCGAGCAGAGCACGCCCTGGCTCATGCGGCCGCCGACCTCGGCCTCGCCGACCACGACCCCGCCGGCCAGGGTCACGCCGGGCGGGGCGAATGCCGCTCGCAGGCCGGGGCGGACGTTGGCGGCGCCGCAGACGGTCGAGAAGCGGCGCCCGCCGCAGCTCACGGTGGCGAGGCTCAGGCGGCCGTGGTCGCCGGCCACCGGCAGCTCCTCGACGGTCTCCACCTCGGCCACCAGCACGCCGCGGCAGTGGCGCTCGAGCCGCTCCCAGCCCTCCACCTCGGCGGTGCCCATGGTCAGGCGGTCGGCGACCCGGTCGGGTGAGAGCCCGCCCAGGTCGACGAAGTCGGACAGCCAGTCGAGCGAGATCTTCATGCGTGCACGCTCCTGGGAGAACCCTGCGCCCCTGGACCCCTCACAACGCCACCGGGAACTGGGAGCAGAAGCGGAGGTCCCCCGAGTTGAACAGGCGGATGTCGGGGATGCCGAACTTCATCATCGCCAGGCGGGTCAGGCCGAGGCCGAAGGCGAAGCCGCCCCACTGCTCGGGGTCGACCCCGGCGTGGCGCAGGACGTTGGGGTGGACCAGGCCGCAGGGGATCAGCTCGAGCCAGCCGGTGCGGCAGGTCGGGCAGGTGGCGCCGCCGCACAGCAGGCACTGGATGTCGAGCTCGAAGCCCGGCTCGACGAAGGGGAAGAAGCCGGGCCTGAGGCGGATCGTCACCGGCCGGCGGAACACCTCGGCGAGCAGGGTGCGCATGACGGCGATGAGGTTGGCGACCGAGATGTCGCGGTCCACCATCAGCCCCTCGACCTGGTAGAAGGTGTTCTCGTGCTTGGCGTCGACGGCCTCGTAGCGGAAGCAGCGGCCGGGGAAGATGGCCCGCAGCGGCGTGCCGAGTGAGCGCAGGGCGCGCACCTGGTTGGCGGAGGTGTGGGTCCGCAGCAGCATGCCGTTGGTCAGCCAGTAGGTGTCCTGCATCTCCCGCGCCGGGTGGTCGGCGGGGATGTTGAGGCTGTCGAAGTTGAAGAGCTCGGTCTCCACGTCGTAGCCGGTCAGGACCTGGAAGCCCATGCCGCGGAAGATGTGCTCGAGCTCCATCTGCACCAGCGTGATGGGGTGGAGGGAGCCGAGCCGGCGCTCGGCCGAGGGCAGGCTGAGGTCGAGCCCGGGGCGCGCGGCGGGCGCCGCGGCCTGGACCCTCTCGGCGGCCCGGGCGAGCTCGGCCTCGACGAGCTCCTTCAGGGCGTTGAAGCGGGTCCCGAACTCGCGCCGCTGGTCGCCCGACATGGCGCCCATGTCGGTCCCCTTGCGCAGCTCGGTCAGGACCCCCTTGCGGCCCAGGTAGCGGACCCGCACCGCCTCCACCTCGGGGGCGGTGAGGGCGGCGGCCACCTCGGCGAGGAACGCCTCGCGGATGCTCTCCACGGCCAGCCTCCTGTGCCCGGGGCCTCGGGCCAGCGGGCGCCGGGATGATAGAGCATGGGCCCGGCGATGGCCAGCGGCAGACGGCTCGGCGCCGCCGTCGCGGCTGCGCCTCGAGATCGCCGACAGCTCGGTCAGGGACAACGCCGGGGAGGCGCCCGCCCTGCTCGCGCGCGCGCAGTCGCCCGCGTCTCGTGGCCGGAGCCGCCCCGTCGCCGCGAGGGATTGCTCGCCCGGGCACTCCCACCCCGGGCTCGGCATGACAGCCGACGGGGCCCCGCTGGCGTCGCTGCTGTCAGCTCCCCGGTCCACCGGGGTCGACCACGGGCGCCGGCTCTACCTCGTGAACGGGAAGACGCTGCCGCCGAGGTGGTGAGCGGGGACGCCGGCGGCGAGCCGGAGCGTCAGCGGGTCCG
>CAYTJW010000117.1:0-11040 GCA_964438135.1 uncultured Thermoanaerobaculia bacterium | reverse complement strand
CGCGCCGATCGCCACCCCGGCCGCCACGGCGGTCGCCACCGCGCCCGCCGCGGTCGCCGCCGGGGCGACCGCCACGGTCGTCGTGGCCGCCGGTGCGCTCGGGGATCTCCTCGCCTCTGGCGCGGGCCTCCTCCTCGAGGATCACCCGCCGCGACAGCTTGATGCGGTCGCTCGAGTCGATGTCGATGATCTTGACCTGCAGCCGGTCGCCCTCGGTGAGGACGTCGCGGATCTCGGGGGTCCGCTCCATCGCCAGCTCGGAGATGTGGAGCAGGCCGTCCTTGCCGGGCGCGATCTCGAGGAACGCTCCGTAGGGCTCGATGCGGCGGACGACGCCCTCGTACACCTCGCCGATCTGCGGCATGTGGGTCAGGGCCTGGATCATGGCGATCGCCCGCTCGGCCGCGGCCGCGTCCGAGGTGGCGATCTCCACCGTGCCGTCGTCCTCGACGTTGATGCGGGCGCCGGTGGCGTCGACGATGCCGCGGATGGTCTTGCCGCCCGGGCCGATGACGAGCCGGATCTGGTCGACCTCGACCTTGAGCGTGTAGATGCGGGGCGCGTAGGGCGAGATCTCGGACCGCGGCGCCGCGATCGCACGGTCCATCAGGTCGAGCAGCTGCAGGCGGCCGCGGCGAGCCTGCTCCAGCGCGGCCTCCATGATCTCCCGCTTGAGGCCGCTGATCTTGATGTCCATCTGCAGGGCGGTGACGCCGTTGCGGGTGCCGGCGACCTTGAAGTCCATGTCGCCGTAGTGGTCCTCCTGGCCGGCGATGTCGGTCAGGATCGCGCACCGCTCGCCGTCGGAGATCAGGCCCATGGCCACGCCGGCGACCGCGCCCCGGATCGGCACGCCGGCGTCCATCAGCGCCAGCGAGCCGCCGCACACCGACGCCATGGACGAGGAGCCGTTGGACTCGAGGATGTCGGACACGACGCGCAGGGTGTAGGGGAACTCGCGCTCGTCGGGGATGACGTGCCCGAGCGCCCGTCGGGCCAGGTTGCCGTGGCCGATCTCGCGCCGGCCGGGGCCGCGCATGAAGCGCACCTCGCCGACCGAGAAGGGTGGGAAGTTGTAGTGGAGCATGAAGCGCTGTCGCGACTCGCCCTCGAAGGCCTCGATGATCTGCGAGTCGTCCGAGGTGCCGAGGGTGCAGCTGACCAGGGCCTGGGTCTCGCCGCGGGTGAAGAGGGCCGAGCCGTGCACCCGGGGCAGCAGCGACACCTCGCAGGCGACCGGCCGGATCTCGTCGAAGGAGCGCCCGTCGAGCCTCGAGCCACGGTCGAGGATGGTGGCCCGGGTGATCTCCTCCACCATCTGGTGGAAGATGCTCTTCAGCCACGGCGTCTCGAGGTCGCGGGTCTCCTCCGGCAGGGCGGCGATGGCGCGGTCGCGGACCGCGGCGTAGGCGTCCTTCTGCGCCATCTTGCCCTTGACCAGCAGGGCTTCCTCGAGGGCGGGGCGCCACTCGGCGCGCAGCCGCTGCTCCAGCTCCTCGGGCCAGCGGGTCGGCGGCGGCGTGAACTCCGCCTTCTTCACCCCCAGCTCGGCGGCGATCGCGAGCTGCAGGGCGATGATGCGGCGGATGGCGTCGTGGGCGACGCCGAGGGCGTCGACGATGACCGACTCGGGGACCTCGTGCGCCCCGCACTCGACCATGACGATCGCCGCCTCGGTGCCGGCGACGACCAGGTCGAGGTCGCTGCGCTCGCGCTCCTCGTGGGTCGGGAAGATGACGAAGCGACCGTCCAGCCGGCCGACGCGGACCCCGGCCAGCGGCGTGGTGAAGGGGATGAGCGGGGCCAGGGTCAGGGCGAGGGAGGCGCCGCTCACCGCCAGCATGTCGGGGTCGTTGCTGCCGTCGGCCGAGAGCACCATGCCGATGATCTGCGTCTCGCGCACGTAGCCGCTCGGGAACAGCGGCCGCAGGCCGCGGTCGATGACCCGGCAGGTGAGGATCTCCCGCTCCGAAGGGCGCCCCTCGCGCTTGAAGAAGCCGCCCGGAATGCGCCCGCCGGCGTAGGTGTACTCGCGGTAGTCGACGGTCAGGGGCAGGAAGTCCACCCCCTCGCGCAGGCGTTCGTCGGCGCAGGCCGTGGTGAGGACGACGGTGTCGCCCAGGCGCACCCAGGCGGCGCCGTTGGCCTGCTTGGCCACCTTGCCGACTTGGAACACGAGGGACTTGCCGTCGATGTCGACGGAGCGTGTGATCTCCATGGTGTGGTCAACCTCTCCTAGCCACGCAGGCCGAGGCGCTCGACGAGCTGGCGGTAGCGGGTGATGTCCTTGCCCTTCAGGTACTCGAGCAGGCGACGGCGGCGGCCGACCAGCTTCAGGAGCCCGCGACGGGAGTGGAAGTCCTTCTTGTGGGTCCCGAAGTGGTTGGTCAGGTGCTGGATCCGCTTGGTCAGGAGCGCGATCTGCACCTCGGGGGAGCCGGTGTCGGCAGTGTGGGTTCGGTACTGGTTGATGATCTCGCCCTTGTTCACTTCAGCGTGACTCACAGCTCCTCCACAGTCCAGGGAGACCTCCGGTGGCGAGGAGGCGCGAGTACCTTACCAGGAACCCGCCCGGGCCGCAACTCCTGCCCGCCACCCGAGAGCCCTCCCACCCCTTTGCCTCCGGTTTCGATCACGATCCCGGCCGGACCCGGCCCCCCGCGGCGGACCTCCGTCCCCCGCTCACGTCGCCCGCGCCTCCAGCACGAGGGTCGGCTGGATGCCGAGGGTTCGGCCCCGCGCCAGCACGCTCTGGACGGTGGCGACGCCGAGCAGGGAGCCGGCCTGCGCCCGCACCGCCACCAGGTTGCCGGTCTCGAGCGTCTCCTCGCCGGACCTGAACACGACCACCGTCTGGCCGTGTGCGAAGCGGTCGGCCGCCGCCGGGTTGAGGATCACCTCGGGGAACGGCAGGCGGACGGCGTCGAGCCGCGTCCACGCCTCCCCGGCCACCACCTCCTCGGCCGACGACGCGGCGAGCCGGTCCTGGGGCAGGGCGCGGTCGGCGGCGTAGGGCCCGATCTCGAGCCGCTCGAGGTGGTGGAGGTGGGCGCCGCACCCGAGCTGGAGGCCGATGTCGTGGGCGAGGGAACGGACGTAGAAGCCGGAGGCGGTCCGCACCTCGAGGAGCAGGAAACCGGGCTCGGTCTGCTCGAGCGTCAGGCTGTGGACCGTGACCCGCTTCGGCTCGACCTGCACCGCCTCGCCGCTGCGCGCCAGCTCGTAGAGCTTCTTGCCCGCGACCTTCTTCGCCGAGTAGGGGGGGGGGACCTGCTCGATCTCCCCCAGGTAGCGGCTCGCGAGCCGCGCCAGCGTCTCCCGGTCCAGGTCGGGGGCGTCGCCCCGGGGTTCGGTGGGCGCGCCCTCGCGGTCGTAGGTGGTGGTGGCGTGGCCGAGGCGGATGACGCCGCGATAGGTCTTGTCCCACTCGAGCAGGAAGCCCTGCAGGCGGGTCGCCATGCCGACGCACAGGACCAGCAGCCCTTCGGCCATCGGGTCGAGGGTCCCGGTGTGGCCGATGCGGCGCTCGCCGAGGGCTCGGCGAGCGATCTCGACGATGTCGTGGGAGGTCGGTCCGGCCTTCTTGTAGACCGGCAAGAGGCCGTGCAGACGCGAGGGCCGACGTTGGCTCATCCTCGGTGCTCCTCCTCGAGCAGCGCGGCCAGCCGCGCGACGACGCCGCGCCGGACGGCCTCCAGCTCGCCGCGAACGGTGCACCCGGAGGCGTTGGTGTGGCCGCCGCCGCCGAGCTCCGCCGCGACCCGACACACGTCGAGCTCCCCCTTGGAGCGCAGGCTGACGCGCACCACCCCGGGCTCCCACTGCTTGAGGAACGCCACCGCGCTCACCCCGGCGATCGAGCGCGGCACGTTGACCAGGTCCTCGCTGTCGTTCGGCCCGGCGCCGGCCCGCTGGTAGGCGGCGGCGTCCACCGCCATGCTCGCCACCCGGCCACCGCCGTCGAGGCGGAGCGTGGCGAGGGCCTCGCCGAGCAGTCGCACCGAGGCCGGGCTGCGCGACTCGTGGACCCACTCCGCGACCTGCGCCGGGCTGGCCCCGGCGGCCACCATGTCGGCGGCGGCCGAGAAGGCGCGCACGCCGGCGTTCGAGAAGCGGAAGTCGCCGGTGTCGGTCGACAGGGCGACGAAGGCGTTGGTGGCGGCGGCGGCCGAGGGGGCGACGCCCGCGGCGCGGAACATCCGCCACACCATCTCGCCCACCGCCGGCGCCTCCTCGTCGAGGTAGTTGACCTCGCCGTAGCCCGGGTTGGCCCGGTGGTGGTCGAGGTTGAGGATCGCGCACCGGTCGAGCCCCGCGAGGCCCGGCCGGTCGAGGTCCGGGCACTCGACGGTGACGACCAGGTCGAAGCCGTGCGGGAAGTCGGCCGGCAGCTCGCGGGCGACGACGATGGTGGACGCGCCGGGCAGCTGGGCGAGGTAGCTGGCGGGCGGGTCGCGGTTGACGATCTCGACCACCACCCCGAGCGCCCGCGCCAGCTCCGCCAGCGCCAGCTCGGAGCCGACCGCGTCGCCATCGGGGCTGGCGTGGGAGGTGAGCAGGGCGCGCCGTGCCCGCCGCAGGCGGTCGACCGCGACCCGGGGGTCGGTGGTGCGCCCGCTCATGACGGCTCGCCGTCCGGGCCCGGCTCGGGCAGCCGCCCCTCGGCGCGCAGGCGGTCGAAGACCCGCTCCATGCGGTCGCCGTACTCGAAGCTGGAGTCGCGCGCGAAGTCGAGCTCCGGGATGACGCGGAAGCGGACCCGCCGACCGAGCTCGCGGCGCAGGAAGGAGCGCGCCGCGGCGAAGCCGTCGTGCGCCTGGCGCTCGCGCTCGGCGTCGCCGAACAGGGAGAAGTAGACGCGGGCGTGGGCGCGGTCCGGCGACAGGTGGACCTCCGACACCGTCACGCCCTCCAACCGCGGGTCGTTGACCTCGAGCCGCAGCAGCTCCGCCAGGACGGTCCGGATCTCGCTCTCGAGCCGCGCGTTGCGCTGCCCGCCGTGGGCACTGTGGGTCGTCGTCATGGCCGCCTCCCGGCGAAAGCCGCGCCCCTGCCTTCCGGGCGGGTGGGGG
This sequence comes from uncultured Thermoanaerobaculia bacterium, assembly GCA_964438135.1. Classification (GTDB taxonomy): domain Bacteria; phylum Acidobacteriota; class Thermoanaerobaculia; order Thermoanaerobaculales; family Sulfomarinibacteraceae; genus CAYTJW01. The sequence continues at coordinate 5,968 of CAYTJW010000117.1, read as the reverse complement.
AGCTGACGGCTGACAGCTGGTCGCTGATCGCTGCACGTCTCATCGTTCACACCTGGTGGATCTCGACGGTCCAGCCGCAGACGAAGCCGCCCCAGCTCGAGCCGACCGTCTGCTCGACCCGCTGCAGCCGGGCCTCGAGGTCGACCGGGTCGGTGGACAGACCGCAGATCGCGAAGGTCGCCCGCTGGTGGAGGTCCTGGTGGTCCGCCTCGATCACCAGCACCTGGTGGCGGTTGCGAATGCGCTCGAGGAGGCTGCGGGTGTGGCTGCGCTTCTCCTTGAGGCTGCGCGACTCCGGCAGGTGCAGGTCGAGCCGGGCGACGCCCACGTAGAGGGCGCGCTCCGGACCCTGCGGCGCGCGGGGCAGGCAGTCGCTGATCTCGTCGGTCGGCACGGGCCTCGCTCTCCGTCACAGCTCCGGCGCGACCTCGACCAGACGGAAGGCCTCGACCACGTCGCCCTCCTTGATGTCGTGGTAGTTGGCGAGACCGATGCCGCACTCGAACCCCTGCCGGACCTCCGAGGCGTCGTCCTTGAACCGCCGCAGGGAGGAGATGGCCCCCTCCCACACCACGACGTGGTCGCGCAGCAGGCGGACCCGCGCGGAGCGGGTGATGACGCCGTCGGTGACGTGGCTGCCGGCGATGGCGCCGACGCGCGGGATGCGGAACACCTGGCGCACCTCGGCGTGCCCGAGCTCCTCCTCGCGGAAGACCGGTTCGAGCAACCCCACCATGGCCTTGCGGATGTCGTCGATCAGGGTGTAGATCACGGTGTACAGGCGGATGTCCACGTGCTCGGTCTCGGCCAGCTCGCGGGCAGTGCGCTCGGGCCGGACGCTGAAGCCGATGATGATGGCGTTGGAAGCCGCCGCCAGCATCACGTCGTTGGTGGTGATGGCGCCGACCGAGCCGTGCAGGACGCTGATCCGCACCTTCTCGGTCGAGAGGTGGCCGAGGGTCTCGCGCAGGACCTCGACCGAGCCCTGCACGTCGGCCTTGACGACGACGTTGAGCTCCTTGACCTCGCTCGAGGCGATCTGGTCGAACAGGGTCTCCAGCGACACCTTGCCGCGGCCGACCATGCCTTCCTCGCGGTCCCGCTGACTGCGGAAGGCCGACACCTCGACCGCCTTCTCCTCGCTCTCGACCACCTGCAGCGTGTCGCCGGCGCCGGGCACGTCCTCGAAGCCCATCACCTCCACCGGCTCCGACGGCCCGGCCTCCTTGACCCGACGCCCGGTGGCGTCGGCCAGGGCCCGGACCCGGCCCCAGGTCGAGCCGCAGAAGAAGGGGTCGCCGGCCTGGAGCGTGCCCTGCTGGACGATGAGGGTGGCGACGATGCCGCGCCCCTTCTCCTTGCGGGCCTCCAGGACGATGCCGCGGGCCGGGCCGCTGGGGGTCGCCCGCAGCTCGCGCATCTCGGCCACCAGCAGGATCATGTCCAGCAGCTCGCTGATGCCCTGGCGCTGCTTGGCCGACACCAGCACCATCGGCACGTCGCCGCCCCAGTCCTCGGCCAGCACGCCGCGCTCGGCCAGCTGCTGCTTGACCTTGTCCACGTTGGCGTTGGCCTTGTCGACCTTGTTGAGGGCGACGATGATCGGCACCTTGGCGGCGCGGGCGTGGTTGATCGCCTCCTCGGTTTGAGGCATGACGCCGTCGTCGGCCGCGACCACCAGGATGACGATGTCCGTCACCTGCGCGCCGCGGGCGCGCATGTGGGTGAAGGCCTCGTGGCCGGGAGTGTCGACGAAGACCACCCGCCGGCCGCCGCTCGCCTCGATGGTCGAGGCGCCGATGTGCTGGGTGATGCCCCCGGCCTCCTGCTCCGCCACCCGGCTGGAGCGGAGCGCGTCCAGGAGCGAGGTCTTGCCGTGGTCGACGTGACCCATCACGGTCACGACCGGCGGCCGCGGCTGGGTCGGCCCCGTGACCTCGGCGCTCTCCTCGCGCTCGTACTCGAGCACCTCTTCGGCCGAGGCGACCATGGCCTCGATGCCGAGGTCGGCGCAGATCTCCTCGGCGATCTCGTGCGGCAGGGCCTGGTTGGTGGTGACCATCAGGCCCTTCTGGATCAGCAGCCCGAGGAGGTCCTTGGCGGTGACGTTGAGCTTCTCCGCCAGCTCGCGGGCGGTGACCATCTCGGACAGGATGATCGGCCCCTCGGGCCGCTCCCCGTCGCGGAACTGGATGGACCGGGACGGCCGCGGCACGATCTGCTCCGAGTCCTCCTGCTGCCGCCGTCGCGCCTTCTTGCTCGGCCGGGCGACGACCGTCGGCCGCGGCGCCGGGCGAGCCGTGGCGCCGGCTCCCTCCTGCTGGCTGCGCAGCTTCTGCTCCTCGAACTTGTTGAGGAGGTCGCGGATCTCGCGCGCGTCGGCCGCCGCCTTGGCCTTGCGGCCCTTGCCCGACGCCGGGGTCTCCGGGCGCGCCGCCGCCGCCTTCTCCTTCTCCTCTTTCTTCTGCTGCGCCTGCAGGCGCTGCTTGATCTCCTCCGGCGACAGCTCGCGCAGGCTCGCCTCGAGCGGGGTCCTCGCCCGGCGGGGTCGGATCCGCACCGGCTCCTCCACCGTCGCCTTGCGAGCGGTGGTCAGCTCCTCCTCGGTGATGGTCGGCGCCGGCTTGACCTCCTCCTCCTCGTCGGGCGCGGCGGGCGTCTCCTCCTCGTCGGTGGGGGCGACCACCGCGGTCCCTGCCGCGGGCGAGGCTGCGGCCGGCTCCCTGACCTCCTCGGCGGCCGCGGCGACCTCGGCCTCGTCCTCCGGGAGCTCCTCCTCCGCCGCCTCCTCGGCAGGCTCGGTGACCTGGGCGACAGCGGCCTCGGCCTCGGGCTCGGCCTCGGTCAGCGGCTCGGTCTCGGCGGTCTGCGCCACGGCCGACTCCGGCAGGCTCGCGGCGTCGGGCTCCGCGGCTGCCTCCGGGGTCTCGGCGGCAGCCGCCGTGGCCGCGGTCTTCTCGGACGGCGTCACCTCGCGGATCTCGGCGGCGGTCTTGACCACCCGCCGCCGCTTCCGCTGGCTGAGGCGGTCCTTGGCCGTGGCCGGGCCCTCCTCCGGCGCCTTCTCGGAGCGGACGATCACCTCGCGCGGGCGGCGCTGCAGCGTCTCTCCGGTGATGATCGAGCGAACGGTGGCGAGGTCGAGCGCTTCCTCTTCGGTCGCGACGTTGACCCCGATCGACCGGAGCTTGAAGATCAGCTCGGCCGAGGTGATGCCCATGGTGCGGGCGAGGTCGACCACTCGAAGCTGCTGCAGCATCTCGGCTCACTCCTCCACGGTCCCGGCCTCCGCGGCCTCGGCGAGCGCCTCCTCGAGGGTGTGCCGCGCCATGTCCAGCAACCGCTGCGCGGTGACCGGGCCGATGCCGGGGATGCTCGACAGCTCCTCGGCATTGCGCGCGAGCAGGTCCTGCACGGTGTGGATGCCGTGCCCCTGCAGCCGCTCGCGGAGGCGGTCGGTCAGGTTCTTCAGCTCCTCGAGCGGGATCAGCTGGTTGTAGTCCATGGCGGCAGGAACCTGCGGCTCGACCTCCGCCAGCTCCTCCTCGAGGCCCAGCCCCTCCATCTCGCGCAGCATGGAGGCGAGGGCCGAGGCCAGCTCGTCCTTGACCGCCTCCTCGCTCTTGATCTCGATCCGGCAGCCGAGCAGGCGGGAGGCCAGGCGGACGTTCTGGCCGCGCTTGCCGATCGCCAACGACAGCTGCTCGGCACCGACGATGACGTCGAGCACGGTCTCCTTGCGCACCTCGATCACCGGCTCGCCGGACTCGCTCAGGATGGGCGCCCCGGTCTCGTCGTGGAGCTCGACCTCGACCGTCTCGTCCCGCACCGCGACGCGGTTGATCTTGGCCGGCGCGAGGGCGTTCTGGGCGAAGGTCACGAGGTCGCTGTTCCACGGGATGATGTCGATCTTCTCGCCCTTGAGCTCGCGGGTGATGGCCTGGACGCGGGAGCCCTTGAGGCCGACGCAGGCCCCGACCGGGTCGACGTCGCGGTCGCGGGAGAACACCGCCACCTTGGCCCGCTCGCCGGGCTCGCGGACGCACTTCTTGATCACCACGGTGCCGTCGTAGATCTCGGGCACCTCCATCTCCAGCAGCTTCTCCAGCAGCTGCGGGGCGGTGCGGGACAGCACCACCTGCGGCCGGGCGGCGTCCATGGTCACGTCGACCACGACCGAGCGGATGCGGTCGCCCTGGGTGTACCGCTCGTGCCGCACCTGGTGGTTGCGGGGGATGATGCCCTCGGTGTCGCCCAGCTCGACGATCAGCGCGCCGCGGTCCATCCGCTTGACGATGCCGTTGATCATCTCGCCGACGCGGCCGACGTAGTTGCGGTAGACCACCGCCCGCTCGGCCTCGCGCACCCGCTGGAAGAGCACCTGACGGGCGGACTGGGCGGCGATGCGGCCGAGCTGCGAGGTGTCGAGGGGCCAGCGCAGCTCGCCCCCGACCTCGACCGAGGGGTCGACCGCGCGCGCGTCGTCGAGGGTCAGCTGGGTCTCCGGGTCCTCGACCTCGGCGACCACCTCGCGCACCTTCCAGCACTGCACCTCGCCGGTGGCGACGTCGATCTCGGTGCGGACCGCGCGCTCCTTGTAGTGCTTGCGCGCGGCGGACGAGATCGCCTCGGCGACCGCCTCGATCAGCTTGTCGGCCTCGATGTCGCGCTCGAGCGCCACCTGCCGCACCAACGTGTTGATGTCAAGCCTCATCGCCGGCTCTTCCCTTCCCCGAACAGACTTCTCCACTCGACCTCGAGGCGGGCCTCGAAGACCTCGGCCAGCGGCAGCCGGAGCTCGGCGCCGTCCTCGGTGCGCAGCCGCACGTCGTCGCCGTCGAGGCCGAGCAGCTCGCCCGTGACGACGCGGTGCTGGCGGTAGGACGGCTGCATGCGGACTCGGACCCCGTGCCCCGCGAAGCGCTCGTAGTCCTCGCGGCAGTAGAGCTTGCGGTCGAGGCCCGGCGAGCTGACCTCGAGGGTGTAGGCGTGGGCGATGGGGTCGGAGACGTCGAGCATGGCCGAGGCCTGCCGGGAGACCTCGGCGCACTGGTCGAGGGTGACGCCGCCGAGGCCGTCCACCACCAGGCGGAGGACGGTCCTCGGCCCGGCGCCGACGACCTCGACCGCCAGCAGCTCCAGCCCGCACGAGGCGACCAGCCTCGCCAGCTGTCCCTTGACGTCCTCGTCCAGTCGCATTCCCCTCCGCGCTCCCCCGCCGTGCGCCGAAAAATAAAGTGGGCCGCTGGCCCACTTCTCTCCGTCCCCCACAGCGGGTGGTCTTATACCACAGGACCTCCCGAGCCGCAAGCGGCGGGCAACGCCTCTCGCCCGGTGATGTCGGGCTGCCGCGCGGGTCGCGAGGCGCGGCGAGACGAGGCCGGGCCGGCGGTGCGGTGGCAGCCACTCGAGGGCGCCGAGCCCCGGCTCGGGTCCGGCCCCGCGGCCGGCAGAAGGAGGGTAGGATTCGCCCATGGCCTGGCTCGAGGACGAGGTCGCGGCCGCGGGGGGCGCGCTGCCGTTCCGCGACGTCATGGAGAGGTTGCTCTACCACCCGCAGCACGGCTACTACGGCTCGGGCCGGGTCCGCCTCGGCCGGGGCGGGGACTTCCTGACCGCGCCGACCGCGTCGCCCTGGTACGGGGCGGTGCTGGCGCGGTGGCTCGAGGCGCTGGCGGGGCGGGTCGGCCCGGTCGAGCTGGTCGACGTCGGCTCGGGCGACGGCAGCTTCCTGCGTCACGTCCTCGACCGGCTCGGGCCGGGCTGCCGGGCGGTCGTGGCGCGCGCGGTGGCGGTCGAGCGCTCGGCCGTGTCGCGGGCGCGGCTCGGGTCCTCGCTGCCGCCGGGGATCGAGGTGGTGGGGGACCTGGGCGAGGCACCGCCACCGGGTGGCCCGGTGGTGCTTCACGCCTCGGAGCTGTACGACGCCGAGCCGGTGCTGATTGCGGCGGCCTGGCCGCGGCTGGTC
>CAYTJW010000116.1:0-11086 GCA_964438135.1 uncultured Thermoanaerobaculia bacterium | reverse complement strand
ACCGCCCCGCAACCGGACACCTCGCGCACGGGGTAGGTCAGGAGGTCTGGATTCTACCCGAGACCGGCCCGGACCGGGGTGGGCGGGCCCGACCCGGGCGAGCCGCCCTCGGGGGGGCGGAGGGAAGGCCGCGACCGCGGGGAGCCGCACTCCTCGCCCGGCCAAAGATCTGGCATAATAGGGGCATGGGGAGGACGCTGGCGGGCTGGCTCGCGGCGGTGGTGGTGGCGTCGTCCGCCGGGGCGGTGGACGCGGCGGCGCCCATGCTCCGCACCTGGTCCAGGGGCGACCTGCGCGGCCTGGTGGCGGAGGTCAGCGCCGAGCACGGCGTCGACCCGGAGCTGGTGGACTGCGTGGTGCGGATGGAGTCGGGCTACAACCCGAGGGCGGTCAGTCACAAGGGCGCCATGGGCCTGATGCAGCTGATGCCCGGCACGGCCCGGCGGCACGGCGTCAATGACCCCTTCGACCCGGCTGACAACGTCCGCGGCGGGGTTCGGGAGCTGGCGCGCCTGATCGAGCTCTACGCCGGCAACCTGGCCCTCGCCCTGGCCGCCTACAACGCGGGCGAGGCGGCGGTGGCCAAGTACGGCGGCGTGCCGCCCTACCGGGAGACCCGCAGCTACGTGGTGAACATCCTCAGCATGTACACCGGCAAGCCCTACCAGATGGGCTCCCGCTCGGCCCGCAGCACGGTGCGCATGGTCCAGGGCAGCGGCGGGCAGACCGTGATCACGAACTACGCCCGCGGCTCGGAGGGCGGCGTTCTGGGTGCAGGCGCCGCCGTGGCGCCGGTCCTCGGCGGCGGCTTCGGCCGGTGACGGCCGCGCCTGCGCCAACCCCTGGTCCGGGAACGGGCGGAGGTCGCTCGGTGTTCTCCAAAGCCGTGACGAGCGTGGTGGTGGGGCATCGCGCGGGCCGAGGCGGGCGAGTCGCCGCGGTCCTGGCGGCCGTGCTGCTGAGCGCCGGTTGCGCCTCGGTCGTCTCCTCCGCCGCGGGCCGCCTGTCGGCCAGCCTGACCAGTGGCGTGCTCAACCAGGACGACCCGGAGACCGTCCGCCAGGGCGCCCCGGCGTACCTGCTGCTGGTCGACGGCCTGATCCGGGACGACCCCGCCAGCGCCGAGCTGCTGCTGGCCGGCGCCCGCCTCAACTCGAGCTACGCCGCGGCCTTCGTCGACGACCCGGCGCGGGCCGGTCGCCTCGCCGCCAAGGCCAAGGACTACGGCCTGCGCGGCCTGTGCCAGAGCAACCGGGGCACCTGCGGCTGCGAGAGCCGGGCCTACCCGGAGTTCGAGCGGCAGGTGGCGGGGCTCGGCCGGCGCGACGTGCCCGCGCTGTTCGCCGCCGCGGCGGCGTGGGCGACCTGGGTGCAGGTCAACCGGGGGGACTGGGTGGCGGTGGCGGACAAGGCCCGGGTCGAGGCGATGATGCAGCGGGTCGTGGCGCTCGACGAGGGGTACGAGCGGGGAGCGGCCCACCTCTACCTCGGCGTGCTGCAGACCCTGATCCCGGCCGGGCTGGGCGGCAAGCCCGAGGAGGGTCGGCGGCACTTCGAACGGGCGATCGAGCTGTCCGAGGGGCGCGACCTCATGGCCCGCGTGCTCCTCGCCCGCGAGTACGCGCGGGCGGTGTTCGACCGCGAGCTGCACGACCGGGTGTTGAGCGAGGTGGTCGCGGCCGACCCGCTCGAGCCCGGGCTGACCCTGGCCAACACCCTTGCCCAGGCCGAGGCCGAGCGGCTGCTGGCCGACTCGGCGGACTACTTCGGGGAGTGACGATGGTGCGTCTCCGGTTCCTCGCGGCAACCCCCCTGCTCGCCCTGGCGTGCGCGACCGCCTGGGGAGTCGAGCTCAAGGTCGCGACCCTGGCCCCGGACGGCAGCGTCTGGATGGAGGCCCTGCGGGCGAGCGCGGGCGAGATCGCCCAGCGGACCGAGGGCCGGGTCACGCTCCGCTTCTACCCTGGCGGCACCATGGGCAGCGAGAGCGCCGTGCTGCGCAAGATCCGCGTCGGTCAGCTGCACGGCGGCGCCTTCACCTCCGGCACCCTCGCCGAGGTCTACCCGGACATGCAGGTGCTGAGCCTGCCGGTGCTGTTCCGGTCGTACGAGGAGGTCGACCAGGTGCGGCGCACGGTGGACGGCCGGCTGATCGCCGGTCTGGCGGGGCGGGGCTTCCAGTCCTACGGGCTGATCGAGGGCGGCTTCGCCTACCTCCTGTCGAGCAAGGCGACCCGCAGCTTCGACGACCTCAAGGGGCAGAAGGCGTGGATCCCGGAGGGCGACTCCATCGGCGCCGCGATCCTCGCCGAGGCCGGGCTGGCGCCCATCCCGCTGCCGGTCTCGGACGTCCTCACCGGCCTCCAGACCGGCCTGGTCGACACCGTCGCCGGGCCGCCGATCGGCGTCGTCGCCCTGCAGTGGTTCACCAAGGTCAAGTACATGACCGACCTGCCGCTGGTCTACACCTACGGCAGCCTGGTCCTGAGCGAGAAGGCCCTGGAGCGGGTCGGGGAGGCCGACCGCGCGGTCCTGGCCGAGGTCCTCGAGAAGGCCAGCTCCCGCCTCGACCACGGCACCCGCGAGGACAACGAGCGTGCCCGCGAGGCGCTGGTCAAGCAGGGGATCGTGGTGGTCGAGCTGTCGCCGGAGAGCGCCGCGCGCTGGCGCGAGGTCTCGGCCCGCGCCCGCCAGCGGCTGGTCGACAGGGGCGCCGTGACGGCGGCAGTGGCGGCGGAGGTGGAGGGGCTGCTGGCGACGCTGCGGGGCGGCCAGCAGGGCGGGTAATCCGCTGCGGGCGCGGCTATACTGCGCCGTGCATGTCGGGTGAGAGCCCCACCCCGCCGGCCGAGCCCAGGCCGCCCGCGACCTCCCGCCTGTTGCGGGCGACGGCGGTGGTGGAGACCGGCCTGCTGGTGGGGCTGCTGGGGACGATGATCGGCCTGGCGGCGCTGCAGATCGTCCTCCGCAACCTCTTCCAGTCCGGCCTGCTGTGGGCCGACCCGCTGCTGCGGGTGATGGTGCTGTGGGTCGGCATGCTGGGGGCCGTGGCCGCCACCCGCGACGACCGCCAGATCACGGTCGACGTGCTGTCCCGCTTCCTGCCCGCGCGCTGGAAGGCGGCCTCGCGGGTCCTGACCGACCTGTTCGCGGCCACCCTGTGCGCCGTCCTCGCCCGCCACGCCCTCCGGCTGGTGCTGGACGAGCGGGCGGCCGCCACCGTCGCCTTCGGCCGGGTGCCGCTGTGGGTGTGCGAGTCGGTCCTGCCCGCGGCGTTCGCGGTCATCGCCCTGCGCTACCTGACCCTGGCCGCCGTGCACGCGCGCCAGGCCGCGAGCCGGGGGGCCATGCCGTGATCTGGCTGGAGAGCCTCGGCCTGCTGCTGGCGGCGGTGCTGGGCGCGCCGCTGTTCGCGGTCATCGCCGCCTCGGCCCTGCTCGGCTTCCACCGCAGCGGCGTCGACCCGATGGTGGCGGTGATGGAGGTCTACCGCATCGCCGAGACGCCCGTGCTGCTCGCCATCCCGCTGTTCACGCTGGCCGGCTACGTCCTCGGCGAGAGCGGTGCGCCGCGCCGCCTGGTGCGGCTGACGGACGCCCTGTTCGGCTGGCTGCCGGGAGGCCTGGCGCTGGTGGCCCTGGTCACCTGCGCCCTGTTCACCGCCTTCACCGGCGCGTCCGGGGTCACCATCGTCGCGGTCGGCGCGCTGCTCTACCCCGCCCTGCAGCAGGCCGGCTACCGGGACCGCTTCAGCCTCGGCCTGGTGACGACCTCGGGCAGCCTGGGCTTGCTCTTCCCCCCCTCGCTGCCGCTCATCCTCTACGGCATCGTCGTCTCGCAGAGCGGCGGCGAGGCCGCCCGGTCGGCCAGCGTCGACGACCTGTTCGTGGCCGGGATCCTGCCCGGGGTGCTGATGGTCGCCCTGCTCGGTGCCTTCTGCCTGCGGGAGGGGAGGGGCCTGCCGGGCCGCTCCGATCGGCCCAGCTTCTCGCTGCGCGAGGCGGTCGCCGCCGTGCGGGAGGCGGCGTGGGAGATCCCGCTGCCGGTGATCGTCCTGGGCGGCGTCTACGGCGGCCTGGTGGCGGTGTCCGAGGCGGCGGCGGTGACCGTGGTCTACGTGCTCGTGGTGGAGGTCCTGGTCTACCGGGACGTTCCCCTCCGCCGCCTGCCCACGGTCATCCGCGAGTCGATGGTCATGGTCGGCGGCATCCTCATCATCCTCGGCGCCTCGCTCGCCTCGACCAACTACATGATCGACGCCCAGGTGCCGGAGAAGCTGCTCGACCTCGTCACTGCCCACATCTCGTCGAAGCTCACCTTCCTGCTGCTGCTCAACGGCTTCCTGCTCGTGCTCGGGTGCCTGCTCGACATCTTCTCGGCGCTGGTCATCGTCGTGCCCCTGATCCTGCCGATCGCCGCGACCTTCGGCGTCGACCCCATCCACCTCGGCATGATCTTCCTGGCCAACATGCAGATCGGTTACTGCACGCCGCCGGTGGGCATGAACCTGTTCATCGCCAGCTACCGCTTCAACCAGCCGGTCGTCACCCTCTACCGGGCGACCCTGCCGTTCCTCCTCCTGCTGTTGGCGACGGTGCTGGTGATCACCTACGTGCCGTGGCTGTCGCTGGTGCTGGTGCGGTGAGAGGGACCGTCAGCCAGCGGCTGACAGCCGACCGCTCAGCCCTCGAGCATCATCGCCCGCTCGAGCTCCTCGGGGTTGGAGGCGGCGTTGCGGGCGGCGCGCGGGTCGACCTGGTCGGAGCGCAGCAGCTCGAGGATGTGCTGGTCGAAGGTCTGCATGCCGTAGACCTCGCGCCCCTTGGCGACCTGGGCAGGGATCTCGTGGGTGCGGCCGGGGTCGCGGATGCACTCCTGGATGGAGCGGGTGGAGCGGAGGACCTCGATGGCCGGGATTCGGCCCGGGGTGCCCTTGCGCGGCAGCAGGCGGAGGGCGACGACGCAGGTCAGGGCGTCGGCCAGGCGGGCACGGATGGCGGGCTCCTGGTCGGGCGGGTAGAAGCCGATCAGACGTTCCACGGTCCGCAGGGCGTCGGTGGTGTGCAGGGAGGAGAGCACCAGGTGGCCGGTCTCGGAGGCGTTGAGGGCGATCTCGACCGTCGGCAGGTCGCGCATCTCGCCGATCATGATCACGTCCGGGTCCTGGCGCATGGCGGCGATCGTCGCCTCGGCGATGGAGCGGGTGTCGGTGCCGATCTCGCGCTGGGTGATGACCGACCGCTTGTGCTTGAAGAGGAACTCGATCGGGTCCTCGATGGTGACGACGTGGCAGCGCCGGCCGGCGTTGATGAACTCGATCATCGAGGCGAGGGTGGTGGACTTGCCGTTGCCGGTGGCGCCGACCACCAGCACCAGGCCCCGCCGCAGGCTTGAGATCTGCTCCATGACCTTGGGCAGGTTGAGCTCGGCGAAGGAGCGGATGGTGATCGGGATGATGCGCAGGACCACGCCGAACGACCCGCGCTGGCGGAAGACGTTGACCCGGAACCGGCCTTGCCCCTCGAGGCTGTAGGACAGGTCGAGCTCGCACAGGGTGGCGAGGTCGACCTTCTGGTAGGAGTGGGAGACGATCTCCTCGACGACGGCCTGGGTCTCGGGCGGGGTGAGGGGGTGGTACTTGGCCTCCAGCAGCTCGCCGTTGATCCGCAGCAGGGGCGGGCAGGCAACCTGCAGGTGGACGTCCGACGCGCCCTGTTGGATCGCCGAGAGCAGGAGCTTCTGGAACACGCTCTGCTGCACCTCCCCATCGTAGCACTCGAGGCCCCCGGGGGACCCGGGCCGGAATGGCACGCCTCGACCGACCGGGATGACCCCGTCAGGGTTCTCGAGGGAACCGACCTCCTCACAGCCGAGTCAATCCCTGTGGAACGCATCGGAACGTGGCCGTGGTCATGGATGTGGGCGTGGTCGTGGACGATGGCCGTGCGGGGTCCAGGTCGAGGTCCAGGACCAGGACCAGGACCAGGTCCAGGTCCACGAGGGGCTGTGGTCATCGGGAGTCCGAGCACGCCTCGACGGGTCGGGGCGTGCCCCGCTAGAATGGCCAGGGGAGCGGGCCCGGGGGAGGGGCGGCGGTGATCGTCTCGGTGTCGCGGCGGACCGACATCCCGGCCTTCTACGGCGACTGGTTCCGGAACCGGCTGCGGGCCGGCTCCTGCCGCGTCGCCAACCCGTTCGACCCCGGTCGCGTGCGGACCGTGTCGCTGGCGAGGGCCGACGTCGACGCCTTTGTCTTCTGGACCCGCAACCCGGCCCCGTTCGCGCCCGTGCTGGCCGAGCTCGACGGGCTCGGCTTCCCCTACCTGGTCCTGCTCACCCTGACCGGCTACGGCCCGCCGCTCGAGCCGCACGCCCCGGCGGCGGGGGCGGTGCTGGCCGCGGCGCGTGCCCTCGCCGGCCGCATCGGCCCCGAGCGCCTGGTGTGGCGCTACGACCCGATCGTCCTCGGCCCCGGCCTCGCCCCGGCCGACCACGAGCGCCGCTTCGCCGAGCTGGCCGCCGCCTTCGAGGGGGTCGCCACCTCGGTCAGGGTCAGCTTCCTCGACCTGTACCGCAAGACCCGGCGCCGCCTGGCGGCACTGCCCGGCGGCGAGGCCTACCTGGCCGACCCCGCCACCCCCCCGGCGATAGGCGAGCTGGTGGCCGCCCTCGTCGCTGTCGCCGCCCGGCACGGGATGCGGGTTGCCACCTGCGCCGAGGGGCGCGACTGGTCGGCCTTCGGCGCCTGCCCCGGGGCCTGCGTCGACGGGCGCCGGTTGCCCCGGGTGTTGTGCGTCGACGCGGCCGCCCCGGACCCCGGCCAGCGCCCGGCCTGCCGCTGCGCGCCGAGCGTCGACATCGGCGTCAACGACACCTGCCTGCACGGCTGCGCGTACTGCTACGCCACCTCGAGCCACGAGCGCGCCCGGCGCCGCGCCGCGGGCCACGACCCTGCCGCCGACAGCCTGCTGCCGCTGTAGCCGCTCGCCGCGGGGGCGACCCCTCGGGCGGCCGCGGCGCCCGGGGACCGGTGTACCATGACGGGGTGCAGATCGGGGAGGACCCATGCGAGTCGTGACCCGCGCCGACATGGACGGTCTGACCAGCGCCGTGCTCATCTCCCAGTTCGAGACCGTCGACCGCTTCCTGTTCATCCACCCGCAAGACATCACCGACCGGAGGGTCGAGATCGGGCCGGACGACATCCTGGTCAACGTGCCCTACCACCCCAGCTGCGGCATGTGGTTCGACCACCACGCCCACACCGCCGGGGGGCTGCGGCCGCCCGCCGGCTTCCGCGGGGCGTACCGCGTCGCCCCGTCCACGGCGCGGGTGGTGTACGACCACTACGGCTGGGAACGCCTGGTCCGGTTCGAGGAGCTGGTGCGCGAGACCGACCGGGTCGATGCCGCCGACCTCACGCCGTCCGACGTCACCGACCCTCGAGGCTACGTCCGGCTCGGCTTCACCCTCGACGGGCGCACCGGCCTCGGCGCCTTCGAGGACTATGCGCTGACGGTGTTCGAGCTGCTGCGCAAGGGGACGGCGGTCGACCGCATCCTCGAGCACCCGGCGGTCAAGCGGCGCTGGCAGCAGATCCGCGAGGGCGACGAGCTGTTCCGCCAGGCCCTGCTGGCGCACAGCCGGCAGGAGGGCAACGTCGTCGTCACGGACTTCCGCGAGCTCGACCATCCGCCGGTCGGCAACCGGTTCCTGGTCTACGCCCTGTTCCCGGACGCCAACGTCTCGCTCCGGCTGCACTGGGGACCGGGCCGCAGGTTCGTGGTCGCGGCGATGGGGCACAGCATCTTCAACCGTACCTGCCAGACCGACCTGGGGGAGCTGGCGGAGCGGAACGGTGGCGGCGGGCACCGCCGCGCCGCCAGCACGCCGCTCGGGCTGGACAACGTCGAGGTCAAGATCGGCGCCATCGTCGCCGAGCTGCGCAGCCGTGGCTAGCCGGCGCCGGCCGGGAGATGGTGGCCGCCGTCGAAGCCGGAGGTGGTCATGACCGCCGACCCTGACGAGGCCCGGCAGCGCGGGGGAGCCGACCTGCGCCGCTGGCGGCAGTCGGCGTCCGGCAGTGCCTTCGCGGCGGACACCGTCCTGCGGCACCTCCTCCAGCGCCTGCTCGGCGAGCGCTACGGCGCGGCGGCGGCGCGGCTCGAGGCCGTGGCGGCGACCCTCGGCCCGGACCTCGACGAGCTGGTGCTCGAGGCGAGCCGGGATGAGAACCTGCCCCGGTTGCGACGCCACGGGAGCTTCGGCGAGCCGCTCGAGGAGGTGGTCTTCCACCCCGCCTACCACGAGGTCGGCCGGCGTTTCTGGGCCAGCGGGGTCCTGAGCGTGCTGGCGGAGCCCGGCAACGAGGTGCTTGCCGGCGCCATTGCCTACCTGCTCGACCAGCAGGGCGAGGCCGGGCACGCCTGCCCGGTCGCGTGCACCGCCGGCGCCATCAAGCTGCTGCAGCGCCACGGCAGCCCCGAGCAGCGCCAGCGCTACCTGCCGGGGCTGCTCGAGGCGGACTACGACCGGCGGCTGCACGCGGCGCAGCTCGTGACCGAGCTGCAGGGTGGCTCGGACGTCGGCGCCAACGCCTGCGTGGCGGAGCCGGTCGAGGGGCGGCCCGGCTGGTACCGGCTGCGCGGCGAGAAGTGGTTCTGCTCGGTGGCCGACGCCGGCCTGCTGGTGGTCAGCGCCCGGCCGCTCGGGGCGCCGGCCGGGACCCGGGGCCTCGGCCTGTTCCTCGTCCCGCGCCGGCAGGACGGCGCGGTCAACGGCTTCGCCCTGAGGCGCCTGAAGTGGAAGCTCGGCACCCGGTCCATGCCGACCGGGGAGATCGAGCTCGACGGTGCGCTCGGCGAGGCGGTCGGCCCGCTCGAGGACGGGTTCCGCAATCTGGTCGGCATCGTCCTCGACACCTCGCGGGTGCACAACGCCGTCGCCGCCTGCGGCCTCATGCGACGCGCGCAGGTCGAGGCGCGCGCGTTCGCGCGCAGCCGGACTGCCTTCGGCCAGCCGATCGTCGACTACCCGGCGGTGCAGGAGACCCTGGCGCGGATGAAGCTGCGCACCACCGTCGCCCTGGCGACCACTCTGCGCCTGCTGGCCATGACCGACCGGCTCGACCTGGGCGAGGGCGACGCCACCCTCGCCGCCGCCCGCCGGATCGGGGTGATGGTCAACAAGTACTGGACCGCGATCCAGGCCACCGCCTCGGCCCGCGACGGCATCGAGGTGCTGGGCGGCAACGGCACCGTCGAGGACTTCTCGGTCCTCCCCCGCCTGTACCGGGACGCGATCGTCATCGAGAGCTGGGAGGGCACCCACAACACGCTCTGCGCCCAGGTGCTGCGGGACTTCGTCAGCCGCGGCCTGCACCGGCCGTGGCTCGAGGTGGCGCGGGCCGAGGTCGAGGCGCTGCGCCACCCACAGGTGGCGAGCGAAGCGGCCCAGGCCCGCTCCATGCTGGCCGAGGTCGAGCGCCGGGTCGACCGCCTGGTCTCCCTCGACCCGCTCGAGGCCCAGGCCCGGGTCCGCCACGTCGTCGACCGCATGTGCCGACTGACCGACTGGACCGCGCTGACCGCCATGGCGCAGGGGGAGCACGAGCGGGCCCTGCCCGGCAAGGCGGTGGAGGTCCTCGACCTCTACCGCCTGACCGTGATCGAGCGCGCGGACCCGGAGGAGTCGGCCGAGCTGCGGGCGGCGTGCCGGCGCCTGGCGTGAGCCGGTCGCTCGCGCCGGGGGTACAATCGCGGTCGAGAGGGGAGTGCGGCGATGCCGGTCTACGAGTACCGCTGCGCGACGTGCGGCGTCGAGTTCCAGAAGCTGGTGTTCTCGTCGGCGGCGCGGGTGGCGTGCCCGGGCTGCGGCGGGGCCGAGGTGGTGCGGCGACCGTCGGTGTTCGGCATGAGCGGGGTCGAGCGCCAGACCGTGTCCAGCTCCGGCTGCTCGAGCTGTCACAAGAGCTCGTGCGCGAGCTGCGGCAGCCGCTAGGAGGGGCCATGCGACGCTGGGCAGCGGTGGTGGCAGCAGGGTTGCTCGGCCTCGTGCCGGCGGCGTTCAGCACGGCGCAGACCGCCGACGCGATCGTCGGCCGCTGGCTGACCGCGGCAGGGACCGAGAACGGCCAGGCGCAGGTCGAGGTCACGGGCCAGGGCGGCGTGTACAGCGGGCGCATCGTCTGGCTGGAGAAGCCGACCTACCCGCCGGACGACGAGGGCGGCATGGGCGGCCTGCCGCGCGTCGACCGCAACAACCCGGACCCGGCCCGCCACTCGGCGCCGATCGTCGGCCTCGAGATCGTGCGCGGCTTCCGCCACGCCGGCGGCAACCAGTGGCGCGACGGCACGATCTACGACCCGGACAACGGCAAGACGTACAGCTGCAAGGCCAGGCTCGAGGGTAACGTCCTCAAGCTGCGGGGCTACATCGGCATCTCCCTGATCGGGCGGACGACCGAGTGGACCCGGGCGGAGGCTCCGCCGCCCGCGCCGAAGCCCTGATCGCCGGACGGGGCGTGAGGCCCTCAGGGCACCCGCCGGTGACGCTGCTCGACGTCTCCCGCGACCTCCTCGCCGAGCTGCGCGACGTCACGCTCGGCCCGCCGGTCGCGCTGACCTACAACCCCCTGGACTACGCCTGGGAGCCGCACGCCGCCTACCTCGAGCGCTGGGGGCGGCCGCCGCGGGAGGTGGTCCTGCTGGGCATGAACCCCGGCCCCTGGGGCATGGCCCAGACCGGGGTGCCGTTCGGCGAGGTGGCGGCGGCGCGCGACTGGCTCGGGCTCGAGCGGCCGGTCGGCCGGCCGCCGGTCGAGCACCCGCGGCGGCCGGTCGAGGGCTTCGCCTGCGGCCGCAGCGAGGTCTCGGGCCGGCGGGTGTGGGGGTGGGCGAGGTCCACCTTCGGCACCCCGGAGGCGTTCTTCGCCCGTTTCTTCGTCGCCAACTACTGCCCGCTGCTGCTGCTCGACGCGGCGGGCCGCAACCTCACCCCGGACCGGCTGCCGGCGCGCGCGGCCGGCGCGCTGCTCGCGGCCTGCGACCGGGCGCTGCGGCGGACTGTCCGGCTGCTCGAGCCGCGG
>CAYTJW010000115.1:0-11087 GCA_964438135.1 uncultured Thermoanaerobaculia bacterium | reverse complement strand
CGGTGCTGCTCGTCGGCGTGCTCGGCGTCCGGGTCGGCGCCGACCGGTGGGCCGACCACCGCCTGTCCGCCACCGTCGCCGCGGTCGACGGCGCCCTCCAGGCAGTCACCGCCGACGGCACCAGGGAGCTCGCCAGCGGCGCCGAGCTGAAGGCCCGGCAGCACGTCCGCACCGCCCGCGACTCGGGCGCCGTGCTGCGCCTGGCCGACGGCTCGACGGTGGAGATGGCGGCGCGCTCCGAGCTCGCCCTGCGCGGCACCCGCCGGGGCACCGTCATCGCTCTCGACCGCGGCAGCGTCATCGTCCACGCCGCGCCCCAGGGCTCCGGCCGCCTGCGGGTCGAGACCGACTCCTGCCAGGTGGCGGTCAAGGGCACCATCTTCGCCGTCAACCACGGCCTCAAGGGCTCGCGCGTGTCGGTGGTCGAGGGTGAGGTCGAGGTCCGCCACCACGCCACCCGGGCGCTGCTCGAGCGCGGCGACCAGGTGACCACCGACGCCCGCCTCGAGCGGGTGCCGGTGGCGGACGAGATCGCCTGGAGCCGCGACCGCGAGCAGCTGCTGGCCGAGCTGGGCGAGCTGCACCGCGACCTCGAGAAGTCGGTGCAGCTGCCGGCGGAGCGGACCTCCACCCGCCTGCTCGACCTGGCCCCGGCGGACACCCTGGTCTACGCCGCGGTGCCCAACCTGACCGACGGCCTGACCACCGCCCGACAGGTCTTCGAGCAGCACCTCGAGACCAGCCCGGCCCTGCGCCAGTGGTGGCAGGACAACGTCGTCGCCACCGGCGTCGAGGCCGAGCTCGACGACATCAGGGGCCGCCTGCAGCCGCTCGGCCAGGCGCTCGGCGACGAGGTCGTGCTGGCCGTGCCGGCGACCGCCGTCGACGGCGCCGGCGGGCCCCTGGTGCTGGCCGCCCTCGACGACCCCGGCGCCTTTGCCGCGCTGCTCGCAGCCGAGGTCGAGCGGGTCAACGCCGCCGCCACGGGCGAGCCGCCGCTGGTCCTGGTCGCGGACCCTTCCGCCCCCACCCCGCCGTCGGCCCAGTGCCTGCTGTGGGTCGCGGGCGACCTGTTCGCCGCCACCTCCTCGCCCGCCACCCTGGGGCAGCTGGCCGCGGTGGTGGCCGACCCGGCCGGCAACGGCTTCCGCTCGACCCGCCTCCACGGCCGCCTGGCCGAGGCCTATGCCCGCGGCGTCTCCTTCCTGCTCGGCGTGGAGGCCGGCGGCCTCCTCGCCGCCGCCGGCGACGAGCACCCCGACGACCTGGACGCGCTCGCCCGGATGGGGCTCCTCGACGCCTCCACCCTGCTCGTCGAGCACCGCGAGGGCGAGACCGGGGCCACCACCAGCGGCGCCCTCTCGTTCGAGGGCCCGCGCCGGGGCGTCGCCGCCTGGCTGGCGCCGCCGGCGCCGATGGGCAGCCTCGAGTTCGTCTCGCCGGACGCGGTCCTGGCCACGACCGCGGTGACCCGGGACGCGGTTGACATGTTCGACGACCTGCTCGCCCTGGTCAGCGGCTCGGACCCGGCCGCCCTCGCGGAGCTCGAGCGCTTCCAGGCCGAGCACGGCATCGACCTCCGCGCCGACCTCGCCGCCGCGCTCGGCGGGGAGGCGACGGTGGCGGTCGACGTGCCGCTCCTGCCCACCCCGGCCTGGAAGCTGGTGGTCGAGGTCTACGACCCGGCCCGGCTGCGCCACGCCCTCGAGGTGGCGGTGGCGGAGGTCAACCGCGCCGCCGTCGGCGAGGGCCACCCCGAGCTCCTCGCCCTCGAGGAGAGCCGGGTCAACGGCCACGACTACCTCACCATCCGCCACCTCGGCTCCGGCGTCGGCGCCTCGTACACGGTGGTCGACGGCTTCCTGGTCGCGGCCCAGGACGCGGCGGTGGTCGAGCAGGCGATCCGGCTGCGCGCCTCCGGCGCCACCCTGGCCAGCTCGGCCGCCTTCCGCGACCTGCTGCCGACCGACGGCGAGGCCGGCTGCTCGGCCCTGGTCTACCGCAACCTGTCGGCGGTCGGCGACGCCCTGGCCGGGATCCAGACGCCGGAGGGGCAGACCGCCGCCGCCCTCGCCAGCATGTCGAGCCCGAGCCTGACCCTGGTCTGGGGCGACGACGACCAGATCCGCTTCACCTCGACCGGCGGCAGCCTGCTCGGCGGGCTGCTGTCCCTGCCGGCCCTGATCGGCGGCGACACCCCGATCGGCGACATCACTCCCGCGGCGGCGACGGGCGCGGTATCATCCTGACCCATGGGCGTCATCGACCTCGACGGGCTGTCCGTCACCCTCGGCGGCCGGCCGATCCTCTCCGACCTGCGCGCCTCCCTCGGGGGGCGCGCGATCGGCCTTCTCGGCCCGAACGGCGCCGGCAAGACCACCCTCCTCAGGACCTTGCTCGGCTTCTTCCGTCCCTCCTCCGGCTCGGCCCGGGTCCTCGGTCACGACCTCTCGAGCGCCGGCCCGGCGATCCGCGCCCAGGTCGGCTACATGCCGGAGAGCGACGGCCACATCGCCAACCTGACCGCGGTCCACTTCACCCGCCTGATGGGGGAGCTGTCCGGGCTGCCGGTGGAGGCGGCCCTGGAGCGGGCGCACGAGGCGCTGTTCTGGGTCGGGCTGGGCGAGGCGCGCTACCGGCTGCTCGGCACCTTCTCGACCGGCATGAAGCAGAAGGTCAAGCTGGCTCAAGCCGTCGTCCACGGCCCCCGGCTGCTGTTCCTCGACGAGCCGACCAACGGCCTCGACCCGCCGGCGCGCAAGCGCATGCTCGAGATGGTGACCGAGATCCGCGACCACGGTGAGACCCACGTCGTGCTGTCCTCGCACCTGCTCAAGGACGTCGAGGCGGTGTGCGACGAGGTGCTGATCCTGAAAGGGGGGCGCATCGCCGCCTGCCACGACCTGGCCGCGGAGCGTCTGGCCAACCGCGCCTTCGTCGAGGTCGAGGTGCTGGCGCCGCCGGCCGATGGCTTCGCCGAGGCGGCGGCCGGGCTCGGCTGCGAGGTGGCCGTGCTCGACTCGGCCCGCCTCAAGCTGGTGATGCCGGAGGGGGTCGCGGTGCGCGACCTGATCGCCCTGGCCGACCGGCTGGGGGTCTCCTTCCGCCGCCTCGACTGCAGCCGCGACTCGCTGCAGGACATCTTCCTGCGCGCCATGGAGGCCCCCGATGGCGGTGTATGAGCGGACCTTCCGCCGCTACGAGGGCGCTCTGACCGCGCAGCGGGGGCGCTTCCTGGTCATCACCCGCTACGCCCTCGAGGGGGTCTTCGCCTCGCGCCTGTTCACCGCCTTCTACGCCGGCTGCTTCCTGCCCACCCTGGTCGGGCTGTTCCTCGTCTACCTGTCCCACAACACCGGCGTGCTGGCCAAGGTCGGCGCCTCGTCGGAGCTGATGAGCGGCCTGACCATGGCCTTCTTCGAGTACCTCTTCATCTGGCAGGCGGTTCCGGCCTTCTTCCTGTCGGTGCTGATCGGCCCGGGCCTGGTCGCCCCGGACCTGTCCAACTCCGCCCTGCCGCTCTACCTCGCCCGCCCGGTCGGCCGCGTCGACTACGTCCTCGGCAAGCTGGCGGTGCTGGTCGCGCTGCTGTCGCCCCCGACCTGGGTCGGCGGCCTGCTGCTGTGGACGCTGCAGGCGGTGCTCGAGCGGGGCAGCTGGTGGTCGGACAACCTCCGCATCGCCGTCGCCTACGTCGTCGGCCACGGGGTCTGGATCGTGGTGGTGTCGCTGCTGTCCCTGGCGGTCTCGGCCTGGGTCCGGGTCCGGCCGCTGGCGGTCGGCGCGCTGGTCGGGCTGTACGTGTTCCAGATGGTGGGCGCGGCCTCGGTCAACGCCTCGACCGGCACCCGGGTCGGCACGGCCCTGAGCCTGGTCCAGTGCGTCTACGTGGTGGTGAAGTGGATCTTCCACCCCTCCTCGCCGACCGCCATCCCGCTGGCCGTGGCCTGCGTCTCGCTGGCGGCGGTGGCGGCGGCGTCGGTCGGGCTGCTGGTGTGGAAGCTCAAGGCGCACGAGGTGGTGCGGTGAGCGACCACATCGTCCTGGCCGAGGTGTGCAAGTTCTACGGCGAGGTGCTGGGGGTCAACCGCGTCAACCTCGACATCCCGCCGGGTCTCACCAGCCTGGTCGGGCCCAACGGCTCAGGCAAGACCACCCTCATGCACCTGATGTCCGGCCTGCTGCTGCCGACCCGGGGCACGGTCGAGGTGCTCGGCGTCCCGCCGACGCGGCCCGACCTGCTCATGCCGCTGGTCGGCTACTGCACCCAGTACGACAGCTTCCCGGCCGGCGCGACCGGCCTGTCGTTCCTCGCCTCGACCTTGAGCCTGCACGGCCGCTCGCCGGCCGCGGCCAGCGAGGGCGCGTGGCGGGCGATCGAGACCGTGGGCCTGCAGGACGCGGCCCGCCGCCGGGTGGCCGGCTACTCCAAGGGCATGCGGCAGCGGATCAAGCTCGCCCACGCCCTCTGTCACGAGCCGCGGGTGGTGATCCTGGACGAGCCGCTCAACGGCCTCGACCCGATGGCGCGGGCGGAGATGATCGAGCTGTTCCGCCACCTCGCGGCCGCCGGCCGCCACGTCGTCGTCTCCTCCCACATCCTGCACGAGGTGGACGCGATCTCGGACCGGGTGGTCATGGTCCACGGCGGCTCGGTGGTGGCCGAGGGCTCGATCCGGGCGGTGCGGGGCGAGATCAAGGGCCACCCCATCCAGGTGCTGGTGCGCTGCGACCGCCCGGCAGTCGTCGCCGCCCGTGCCTTCGAGCTCGAGCACGTGGTCGAGGCGGCGATCGTCGAGGAGGGCCGCGCGGTGCTCATCCGCACCTCGAACCAGGACCGGTTCTTCGCCGCCCTGAACCGCATCGTCCTCGACTCGGGGGTGGTGGTGGAGACGGTGGCACCGGCCGACGAGACCGTGCACGCGGTCTACGACTACCTGATCGGCGACATGGGAGGTGGCACGTGACGGCCTGGCACGAGTGGCGGCGGCAGGCGCTCGCCCTGGCCGCGGTCGAGGCCCGCCGGCGGGTGCTGGGTAAGGGCGCGGTGCCGGTGCTGCTGCTGTCCGCCGCGGCGGTGGCGATCGCCTTCATCCGCTTCCTCTTCGCCCCGCCCGGGGCGCGGGTCGACCTCGGCCGGACCACCTCCGAGCTGGCCGAGACCTTCCACTACTTCCTGCTCCTGTTCGTGGTCTTCTTCGGCTCGGCGGCGGTGTTCGGCAACCTCTACCGGGGCGAGGTGCTCGACCGCACCCTCCACTACACCCTGATGCTGCCGATGCGGCGCGAGGTCGTCGCGGTCGGCAAGTACCTCGGCGCCCTGGCCGCGGCCGTGGCCGCGTTCGGCGCCACCACCCTCGCCACCATCGTCCTCTACTACCTGGCCCACGGCCCGGCGCGCGCCTTCGCCTTCCTCCTCTCCGGCCGCGGCCTGGCCGACGCCGGCGCCTACCTGGGGATGGTGGCCCTCGCCTGCGCCGCCTACGGCGCCCTGTTCCTGCTGCTCGGGCTCGTGTTCCGCAACCCCATGATCCCGGCCGTGGTCTTCCTCGGCTGGGAGTACCTGGTGCCGTTCCTGCCGCCGGTGCTGAAGGTCTTCAGCGTCGCCCACGCCCTGAGCTCGCTCGCCCCGGTGCCGATCCAGAACGGCCCGTTCTCGATCCTGGGCGAGCCGACCTCGCCCTGGCTGGCGGTGCCCGGGCTGCTGCTGCTGGCGGCGGGGCTGCTGGCGCTGGCCGCCTGGCGCGCCGGCCGGCTCCAGGTCAGCTACGCGACCGAGTGAGCGGGTCCCCGGGGGGGAAGCCGAGGAAGACCGGCTCGGGCTCGAGGCGAACGCCGAAGCGGTCGAGGACCGCGGCGCGGACGTCGGCCGCCAGCGCCACCAGGTCGGCGGCGCGGCCGCCGCCGTGGTGGACCAGGGCCAGGGCGTGGGCCGGGGAGACCCCGACCGGGCCCCGCCGGAAGCCGCGCGGGAAGCCTGAGCGCTCGACCAGCCAGGCGGCGGCGAGCTTGAACCGGCCGCCCGCGGACGGGTGGCGCGGCATTTCCTCCGCTCGGGACACCAGGCCGCCGTCGAGGGCCCGGCGCACGACCTCGTCGAGCTCGCTCGGGCCCACCACCGGGTTGACGAAGAACGAGCCGGCGCTGCGCCGGTTGGGGTCGGCCGGGTCGAGGAGCATGGACTTCTGCCGCCGCAGCGCGAGCACCGCTTGCCGCACCTCACCCGGCGTGCCTGCGCCCGCCGACCCGGCCAGGGCCCGCTCGAGCTGCTCGTAGCGCACCGCGACCCGGGACGAGCGGCGCAGCCGGAAGGTGACGGCGAGGATCGCGAACCGCCCCGGCTCGGCGCGGAAGCGGCTCGTGCGGTAGCCGAAGCCGCACTGCTCGGGCCCGAGCGCCACCTCCTCCAGGGTGGCGCGGTCGAGGGCCCGCACCTCGGCCAGGGTGTCGGCCACCTCCTGGCCGTAGGCGCCGACGTTCTGCACCGGCGTGGCGCCGGCGGTGCCGGGGATGCCGGACAGGCACTCGAGGCCGGCCAGGCCCTCGGCGACGCCGCGCTCCACCACCCCGTCCCAGGGCTCGCCCGCGGCCGCGGTCAGCAGCGCACCGCCCGCCTGCGCCCGGGTCTCGACCCCGCGCAGGGCGAGCCGGACCACCAGGCCGGGGAAGCCGTCGTCGGCCACCACCAGGTTGGAGCCGCCGCCGACGAGCGCCACCGGCAGCCCCGCCGCGTCCGCCCAGCGCAGGCCGGCGACCAGCTCACGGAGGCTCGCGGCCTCGAGCAGGAAGCGCGCCGGCCCGCCCAGCTCGAGGGTCGTCAGCGGGGCCAGGGGGACCCGCTCGCGCAGGCCGGCCGGCCTCAGGGTGCAACCTCCAGCCACGTTCGCCAGTATGACGTAGAGCCGCGCGAGCTGCTGCGGCGGATCGACTACACTCCCCGTCGGAGGTCGCCCATGACCCGTGTTGCCCTTGCCCTGTGCCTGCTCCTCGCCGCCACCGTCTCGGCCATCGCCGGGCCCCCCGCCGCCCCGCGCCTCGCGCCGCCGGCCCCCGTCGCCCGGCACCAGGACGAGGCCGCGGCCAAGCGGGCCGCGCTGGAGCGGGCGAAGGTGCTGGAGAGCTGGGTGCCGCCGCTCGCGCCGCTGACCTGGGACGCGATCCGCTACTCCGTCGACCTGCGCCTCGACCTCGAGCGCGAGGCGATCTCCGGCACGGTCGCGGTCGAGCTCGAGGCCCTGGTCGACGGCCTCGCCACGGTCGGGCTCGACGCCGACCTGGGGCTGCGGGTGACGTCGGTGCTGCTGCTCTCCGACCCGGCCCTGCCGCACGACGGGCCCCGCCCGCTCGCCTTCACCCACCGCGACAACCGGCTCGAGGTCGACCTGCCGCGGCCGCTCTCATCCGGCGAGCGGGTCTGGCTCCTCGTCGCCTACGGCGGCCACGGCCAGAGCTCCTACAGCTACTGGACCTACGGCGTCAACTGGGACCGCCACGGCGAGGCCGGCGCGCCCGTGGTGTGGTCCATGGCCGAGCCGTACGGGGCCAGGGTCTGGTGGCCGTGCCAGGACCGCACCGACGACAAGGCGCTGGTCGACCTCACGGTCACCGCGCCCGCCGAGCTGCTGGTGTCGTCCAACGGCGCCCAGGTCTCCCGGGTCGACAACGGCGACGGCACCGCCACCACCCACTGGGCCTCGGCCTACCCCATCGCCACCTACCTGGTGGTGATGAACGCCTCCGACTTCGCGCACTCCGAGCAGACCTACGTCGCCGGCGACGGCAGCACCATGCCGGTGGCCCTGTTCGCCTACCCCGAGCTCGCCGCGCAGGCCGAGCTGGACCTCGCCAACACGCCGGAGATGATCGGCGTGCTCGCCGCCGCCTTCGGCGAGTACCCGTTCCTGGGCGAGAAGTACGGCAACTGCCTGGCGCCCTTCGGCGGCGGCATGGAGCACCAGACCCTGACCAGCTTCGGCGCCGGCCTGGTCGGCACCACCTCGGCCGAGTGGATCAACATCCACGAGCTCGGCCACTCCTGGTGGGGCGACTGGGTCACCTGCGGCGACTGGAAGGACCTCTGGCTCAACGAGGGCTTCGCCACCTACGCCGAGCAGGTCTGGGCGGAGCACCGGGGCGCCGACGTCCTCGCCGACTACGTTGCCGGCTCCGACTGGGTCGGCTACTTCCGCGGCCCGCTCTACGACAACCCGGAGCCGTTCTCGGACACCGTCTACACCAAGGGCGGCTGGATCCTGCGCATGCTGCGCCACGTCCTCGGCGACGACGCCTTCTTCGCCGCCCTGGCCGACTACCGCGCGGCCCACGGCGGCGCCGGCGCCACCACCGCCCAGCTCCAGGCGGTGCTGGAGGAGTCGGTCGGCAGCGACCTCGACTGGTTCTTCGAGCCGTGGGTCTACGGCACGACCCGGCCCCGCTACCAGTACGACTGGCAGGAGGTGGCCGGCCCGGCGGTCCGCCTCCGCGTCCGCCAGCTGCAGACCAACGCGCCCCTCCTCCGCATGCCGCTCGACGTGCGCGTCACCACCTCGGCCGGCAGCGAGGACCACCTGGTGTGGGTCGAGGCCGAGGCCGAGCAGACCATCGACCTGCCGCTCTCGTCCACGCCGACCGCGGTCGCGCTCGACCCCGACCACCAGGTGCTGGCCGAGATCGGCCCGGCCTCGGCGCCGGACCTCGACTTCGGCCCGCTCGGCCCGGACGGCTTCGACGCCGGCACGCTCGTGATGGGGTCCTCCGCCACCCTGCAGGTGCCGCTCGTCAACCTCGGCGGCTCGGACCTCGAGGTCAGCCTCGTCCAGCCCTACTACGAGCTCGGCTTCGAGCTGCTGTCGCCGCAACCGCCCTTCACCGTCGCCGCGGGCGCCAGCCAGGACCTCACCATCCGCTTCCGGCCGCGCTCGGTGGGCTTCGCCGCGCAGCCCTTCGTGGTCCTGAGCAACGACCCCTCCCACGACGGCATCGGCGTGTTCGTCGTCACGGGCTCGGCGCTGGCCTGGCCGACCGCCTACATCTTCGTCAGCACCCAGGTCGAGTTCGGCCCCCAGCCGGTCGGCACGGCCCGCGTCCTCCCCTTCACCGTCGCCAACCGCGGCGGCACCGACCTGCTCCTGTCCGGCGGCCTCACCGGCGAGGCCTTCGCGCTGCTCGGCGCGATCCCCGACCGCCTCGCCCCGGGCGAGGAGGTCGAGCTCGGCGTGCGCTTCCTGCCCACCGCGCCCGGCGCCGCGGCCGGCACCGTCACCCTGACGACCAACGACCCCTACGTGCCCAGCCCCGTGATCAGCCTCAGCGGCGAGGGGCTGGCCGCGCCGCGGCTCGAGCTCGACCCGCCGGCGCTGCTGTTCGGCTCGGCCGCCGGCGCCACCTCGTCCACCCTGGTGGTGAGCAACACCGGCAGCGCCGACCTCGTGCTCTCCGACCTCCGCACCGCTCCCCCCTTCGACCTGCCGGCACCGCCGGACCTGCCGCTGACCCTGGCGCCGGGCTCGAGCGTCCCGGTCGAGGTCCGCTTCACCCCGGCCGACTCCGGCGAGAGCCGCGGCAGCCTCCGCCTCCTCACCGACGACCCGGTCGCCGCCTGGGTCAGCGTGCCCCTCGCCGGCAGCTCGACCACGAGCCAGCCGGTGCTGGCCGCGGTGCCGGCCGTGGCGCACAGCCCCGGCATCGGCGGGGCGACGTGGTCGACCACGCTGGTGCTCCTCAACCCCACCGGGGCCGACCTCGACCTCGACCTCGGCCTGCTGCCCGCCGACCTGGCCGCCCCGGACCTCTGCCTGTCCGTGCCCGCCGGCCAGCAGCGTTGGGTCGAGGACGTCGTCGCCAGCATGGGCCGCGACGGCACCGGGGGCCTCGAGCTGGCCGCCGACTCGGCCGGGCTGGTGGCCTCCACGGTCACCGCCACCGCCGCCGCGTCCGGCACCCACGGCCAGCAGATCTCCGCGGTGGCTCGCGAGCGGGCGCTCGACTGCGACGCGCCGGTGCTGCTGCCCGGGTTGGCCGCCGGCGACGGCTTCCACACCAACTTCGGCCTGCTCAACCTGGCCGACGAGGAGCTGACCGTGACCCTGGCGCTCCACGCCGCGTCCGGCGCGGAGCTCGGCACCCTCACCCTCCGCGCCGCGGGCCGGGGCTTCGCCCAGGCCTCCGACGCCCTCGCCGGGTTGTCCCCCGAGCCGCTCCGCGGCGCGTTCGCGGTCGGCTCGTGCGCGGCGGCCGGGGCGGCGTACCACCTCTACGCCTCGGTGGTCGACGACGCCTCCCACGACCCCTCCTTCGTCGCCCCGCTCGCGGCCGGCGGCAGCGCCCCGCTCGACGTGGTCCTGCCCGCCGTGGCCTCGACCCCCGGCCTCGGCGGCACCCAGTGGCGCTCCGACCTGGTCCTGGTCGCGACCGGCACGAGCTCGGCTCAGGTCACGCTCGAGCTCCACCCGCGGGGCGAGGTCGCGGCCGCCACCGCCACGGTCGACGTCCCGGCCGGCACCGCCTCGGTCCTGGAGGACGTCGTCGGCACCACCCTCGGCCGGGTCGGCTCGGGCTGGCTGCGGCTGACCTCGGCCGCGCCGGGCCTGCTCGTGGCCAGCCGCACCTACAACGACGACCCGGCCGGGACCTACGGCCAGGAGGTCGCGGCGGTCGACCGCGCCGACATGGTCGGGCCGGGCGAGCGGGTGGTCCTGCCCGGGCTGACCTCGGCGGCCGGCTTCCGCACCAACCTCGGCGTCGCCTCCGCCGCCGCGGTGGACACGGCGGTCACGGTCCGCGCCCGCCGCGACGACGGCGAGGTCATCGGCGAGGTGGAGCTGGCCGTGCCGGCCGGGGCCCTGCTGCAGGTGGACCGGTTCCTGTCCGAGCGCCTCGGCCACGTCGGCCCGGCCTGGGTCGAGCTGTGGTCGGACGACGCCGGCGCTGCCTTCTTCGCCTACGCCTCGGTGGTCGACGAGGGCACCGGCGACCCGGTGCTCGTCCCCGGCACGGTGGTGGACCCTTGAGCGACCGGGCTCGCCGGGTGGGCGGGGGAGCTGACAGCTGAGCCTGTTTCAAAACCCCTGTCATCCCGAGGAGACCCG
>CAYTJW010000114.1:0-11122 GCA_964438135.1 uncultured Thermoanaerobaculia bacterium | reverse complement strand
CGGGCGGTCGGGCCGGACGCCGCGGACGAGCTGTGGGACGCGGCGGTTGCCGCCGCGGGCGCGGACCCCCGGGCTCGGGCCTGGGCGGCCGAGCAGCACGGCAGGGCGTTGCTGGCCGCAGACCGCCTGGGCGAGGCGGCGGCCAGGTTCGAGCTGGCGCTGGCGAGCAGCGACCCGGAGAGCCTGGCTGCCGCGGTCCTCCAGACCTGCCTCGGCGAGGTGGCGTGGCGGGATGGCGACCTGCTGCTGGCGGAGCCTCGCTTCCGCCGTGCCCTCGAGATCCGGGAGCGGGTCGCACCGGACAGCCTGGTCGTCGCCGGGTCCCTCAACAACCTCGGGGTCCTGGCCCGCAGCCGCGGCCGCCTCGCAGAGGCTGAGGGGTACCACCAGCGGGCGCTCCAGACGCGGGAACGGCTGGCTCCGGTCAGCGTCGACGTGGCGATGAGCCTGAACAACCTCGGGGTCGTGCTGTTCGACCGCGGCGACCTGGAAGCCGCGCAGGGCTACTACCGTCGGGCGCTGGAGATCCGGCAACACCTGGCGCCGGGGAGCCGCGACGTGGCGGGGAGCCTGGTCAACCTGGGCGACGTGGCCAGGGCTCGCGGCGACCTGGAGGCGGCCGACAGCTTCTTCCGCCGGGCCCTGGAGGTCGACGAGAGCCTGCCCCCGGTCGGCCTCGCCGTGGCGGAGGACCTGAGCGCCCTCGGGACAGTGGCCGGGATGCGCGGCGACCTGGAGGCGGCCGAGAGCTACCACCGGCGGGCTCTCTCGATCCGTGAGCGGGTGTCGCCGGGCGGTCTGGCAGTGGCCAAGAGCCTGAGCAGCCTCGGCACCGTCGCCAAAGCACGCGGCGACCTCGACGCGGCGGAGAGCTTCCACCTCGGCGCGCTCTCGATCCGGGAGCGCGTGGTCCCCGACAGCCTCGATCTGGCGCTGAGCCTGAGCAACCTGGGCGCCGTGGCCGAGGGGAAGGGTGAGCTGGGCGCGGCCGAGCAGCTCCAGTGGCAGGCGCTCGAGATCAAGGAGCGCCTCGCCCCGGGCGGCCTGGCGGTGGCCACGAGCCTCGCCAACCTCGGCGCCGTGTCCAGGAAGCGGGGCGACCTGGTGGGGGCCGAGCTGCTCCACCGACGCGCCCTGGAGATCGAGGAGCGGCTCGCCCCGGGCAGCTCGAGCGTGGCGGAGTCGCTGCACATGCTCGCCCAGACGCTGCGCGCGATGCACCGCCGCGACGAGGCGATCGAGGTTCTGTGCCGGGCGGTGGCGGCGATCGAGGCGCAGCAGCTGCGGCTGGGCGGCACGGCCGAGCAGCTCGGCCAGTTCCGCGCCGACTACCTGTCGCTCTACTCCGAGCTGCTCGACGCGCTGCTCGAGGCCGGCCGGCCGGAGGAGGCGTTCGGCGTGCTCGAGAAAGGCCGGGCGAGGGCGTTGCTCGCCCTGCTCGCGGAGCGGGACCTGGTGGCACGCGACGTGCCGGAGGAGCTGGAGCGGGAGCGGCGTCTCGTCAACGCCGACCACGACCGGACGATGGCCGCACTGGGTCGGGTCCGGGCGGGGGACGAGGAGGGCCGGGCGCGCCTGCTCGCCGAGCTCGACGCCGTGCGCCGGCGGCAGGACGAGGTCCGGGCCAGGGTGCGGGCGGCCTCGCCGCGGCTGGCAGACCTGCGCTACCCCGAGCCGCTCGACCTGGCCAGCGTTCGGCACGCTCTCGACCCCGGGGCGCTGCTGCTCGAGTTCTGGCTGCGGGAGGAGGGGTGCTGGCTGTTTGCCGTCGGCCCGGGGCCGGGCCGCTTCGAGGTCCACTCGCTCGCATTCGGCCAGGAGACGGCCCGCACCCAGGTGGAACAGGCGCGGCGTCTGCTCCAGCGCCCCGACGCCGGGCCGACGCCGCAGGTCGGGGCCGGTGGTCGCGACGCCCTGGCCAGGACCTCACGGTGGCTGTCCGAGACCCTGCTGGGGCCGGTCCAGACCGAGATCGCGGCCAGCTCGCGGGTGATCATCGTGGCCGACGGCCCGCTGCACCTGCTGCCTTTCGCCGCCCTGCTCGACCCTACCACCGGCTACCGTCGGTTCCTGGTCGAGGCGCGGCCGATCTCAGTGGTCGCCTCGGCCACGGTGTTGGCCCAGCTCCGGGCCGGCCGGCGGCCGCGGCGGGAGACGCGGCTCGAGGCGTTCGGCGACCCGGACTACCGCTCCGCCGCCCGGGCCGCCTCCCCGGCGAGCCCGGAGCGGTCGGGTGGCGGCCGGACGCTCGAACCTCTGCCGGCGAGCCGGACCGAGGTCGAGGCGCTGGGTCGGATGCTCGGCGAGGCGGCCGTCGTGTGGCTCGGCGCCGAGGCCACCGAGGAGCGGGCCAAGGCGGTGGGGCAGGCGGTGACGATGGTGCACTTCGCGGTGCACGGGCTGGTCGACGAGCGACGGCCGCTGTCGTCGGGCCTCGCCCTGACCAGCCCGGGGGAAGTCACCCGGGGCCAGGACAACGGCCTGCTCCAGGCGTGGGAGGTCTTCGAGCAGCTCCGGCTCGAAGCCGACCTCGTGGTGCTCTCGGCGTGCGAGACCGCTCTCGGCAGGGAGGTGGCTGGGGAGGGGGTCGTCGGTCTGACCCGGGCGTTCCAGTACGCCGGGGCACGGAGCGTGCTGGCGTCGCTGTGGAACGTGGCGGACGAGAGCACGGCCGAGCTGATGCAACGGTTCTACGCCAACCTCCTGGCCGGGATGCCGAAGGACGAGGCCCTGAGGCAGGCGCAGAGCTCGTTCATCCGCGGCGGGGCGACCGGTGCCCGCGACCTGTCCCACCCCTTCTACTGGGCCGCCTTCGAGCTCGTCGGCGACTGGGAGTAGGTGGCCCGGACACGGTGACGGCCGTCGCGGCGCAGCGAGCCAGCGCCTTCCGGGGAGAAAGCGGCGGCTTGGCGCGACTGGCGGCCTTTCGCGGTCGTGGACCTGGACCTCCGCGCCGGCCCCCGCCGGACCCGCGGTACAATGGTCTCGCCCTTGCCCGTCCGGGGAACGTCGCAGCTCGCGCCCCCGCCGTGCGACGGCCAGGAGGTCGACGTCATGGACTGGTGGTTCGAGGGGATCGCCCTGCTCGGCCGGTTCGGCCCGCAGCAGGTCGGCTGCTGGCTGCTGGCGCACGGCCGCACCTGCGCCGTCCTCGAGCTGCCGCCCGCGGCCGCGGACGAGGTCTCGCCGGCGGTCCACGCCCTCCGCGCGGCGCGGGAGACGTCCCTCACCGTCCGCTACCTGCTCTGCACCCACGCCCACTCGGACCACTTCTCCGAGCGCACCCTGCACGACATGTGGGCGGCCTTCCCGTTCGCGACCCTCTGCCTCCAGGCCGGGTTCCGGCGCCTGGTCGACGGCGGCAACAGCCTCCGCTGCTTCGACAGCGAGCTCAGGCTGGATCTCGACGGCGAGCCACTGGTGCTGGTCCACGCCCCCAAGCACAGCGCCAGCGACACCATGGTCGTGTTCCGCGGCACGGTCTGCACCGGCGCCTGGGAGCTCGGCACCCTCCGCTCGATCCACGACGGCGGGCCGCTCGCCGTGGCGAACCCGGTCAAGCTGGCGGCGGTCAGCCGCATGGAGCGGTTCGAGCAGGACCACGACTACCGGGTTCACCAGCTGTTCTCGGTCCACGGCACCGACCGCCGCGAGGGGGTCGACCTGCCGGGGCTGATGCGCCAGACCCGCACCGGACGGGGTCCGGTCTGACCTCCCGGTCCCGATCCCGGTCCCGATCCCGAGCGCCCGCCCCCTACCCCGCCAGGGCGAAGCCGATGCGGCTGAGGAGGCCGATCGCGGTCGCCAGGACCACGGCCAGGGCCGAGATCGCCAGGGTGTCCCGCCAGCCCACCTCGCGCGCCATGGCCGCGACCGTGGCCACGCACGGCACGTAGAACACCACGAACAGGGCGAAGGTGACCATCTGCCCGACGCTCATCACCGCCGGCACCTGGGCCAGCTCGGTCAGGCCCAGGGCCTGGACCAGCATGACCAGGGTCAGCTCCTTGCGCAGGACGCCGAACACCAGGGCCACCCCGACCGCCGCGGGCAGGCCCAGCACCGTCACGGTGAGCGGCGCCAGGGCGCCATTGAGGAGCCGGTCCGCGCCCAGCCACTCGAGCAGGCCGAGGACCACCGAGGAGGCGATCAGCAGCGGCCAGGCCACGACCACGAACTCCTTCAGCGACAGCCAGGTCTTGGCCAGCAGCGTGCGAGCCACCGGCAGGCGCAGGTCGGGGATCTCGAGGATCAGGCCCGGCGAGGCGCCGCGGACGGTCCTCGCCAGCACGCCGCCGAGGAGGGCGATGACGACCAGGTTGAGGAGGTAGATCGCCAGCGCCCAGAGCGGGCCGAGGACGGCGGCGACCAGGCCGTAGATCACCACCGTGCGGGCCGAGCACGGCACCAGCGCCGCGAGGGCGGTGGTGACCCGGCGGTCCCGCTCCGACTCGAGGATGCGAGTCGACATGATCGCCGGCACCGAGCAGCCGTAGCCGAGGATCAGCGGCAGCACCGACTTGCCGTGCAGGCCGATGCGGTGCATCGGGCTGTCGAGGATGTACGCCATGCGCGGCAGGTAGCCGGTGTCCTCGAGCACCGCCAGGCCGAGCAGGAACGGCAGCAGGTAGGGCAGGACGATGGCCACGCCGCCGCCGACGCCCATGGCCACCGCGCCGAGCAGCGCCCCCGCCAGGGTGTCGGGGGGCAACCAGCTGCCGAGGGAACCCTGCAGGCGCTCGAACGCCGCCACCAGCGGCGCCTCCAGGCGCCGCCCGGCGCCGTAGACGAGGTAGAAGAACCCGCCCAGGATGAAGACCATGAGCGGGCCGCCGGTGACCGGGTGGACGAGCACCCGGTTGAGCCGCTCGCGCCCTCCGAGCCGCGTCGGACGCAGGGTGGTGACCCGGTCCTCGAGGCGGTGCGCGACCGTGTGTCGGCTGCCCGACACGATCTGGTCGGCGCTCCAGCCGTGCACGTTCTGCAGGTCGGCGATGACCGCGGCGAGCTGCAGGCGCGTGGTCTCCGGCCGCCCGTCCAGCAGCCGCGCGCTGAGGTGCGGGTCGCGCTCCACGAGCTTGATCGCGGCGAGACGGGGCGGCAGCGCCGGCGGCGGGTCGGCCAGCAGGCCGACGACCCGCTCGACCGCGTCCTCGACCTCCCGGTCGTAGCGGGGCTCGGGCGGTACGAACCCGGCGGCCGCAGTCTCCAGGGCGACGCGGAACAGCTGCTGCAGGCCCCGGCCGCGGCGACCGACGGTCTCCACCACCGGCACGCCGAGCTCGAGCTCGAGCCGGGCCCGGTCGACCTCGAGACCGTGGTAGGCCGCCTCGTCGAGCATGTTCAGGGCGACCACCCGCGGCCGGCGCAGCTCGACGAGCTGCAGGGTCAGCTCGAGCGACCGCCCGAGCCGGCTCGAGTCGAGGACGTTGACCACGACGTCGTAGTCCTCCTCGAGCAGGAACCGCAGCGCCACGCCCGGCGCTTCTTCCGCCGACGTCAGGGAGTAGAGCCCGGGCAGGTCGACGAGCTCCAGCTCCTGGCCGCGGAGGAGGACCCGGCCCACCGTGTAGCTGACCGACGAGCCGGGGAAGTTCGCGGTCGCCGAGCGGTACCCGGCCACGGCGTTGAAGATCGTGCTCTTGCCGCTGTTCGGCTGACCGACCAGGACGACCCGCATCGACTTCAGTCGACCAGCGGTCGCCGCTGCCCGTCCACCTCGACCTGGATCTTGAGGGCGACGCCCCGGCCGAGGGCGACGCGGGCGCCGTGCACCTCGACCAGGACCGGGCCGCGGAACGGCGCCCGGTCGAGGACGCGCAGGTGGTCGCCGACGTGGAGGCCGAGGGTGTTGAGATGGGAGCTGACGCAACGGCCGCCGTCGATGGCGACCACCACCGCCCCGCAGTTCGGCTCGACCTGCTCCAGCGTCATGCCCCACACCCTCCGGCGCCGCATCGTAGAACACTCCATACCTCCCTGTAAATCCCTTTCTGGGCATAACTTCCATCTCTCCCCCCGAATTGCCGCCCGGCTGAGCTGAACTCAGGTCTCAAGTGGGTGTTGAGACAGGGCTTCAAGGTCACGGCGGAGGAGCCGCCCGCCGGGGCCGGGGACGGCATCGGCCGGGCGGTATCCACTACAATCTCGCCCAGCGGAGGTGAGGACATGAGCCGTGATTTCACCCGCGTCGAGCTGACCGAGCTGCCGGAGCCGAAGCCCTTCGCCGCCGGCATCCGCCGCGCGCCGAGCCGCGGCTTCGACCTCAACCGGCACGAGACCGGCGTCGCCCTGGCCAACGCCCTGCGCTACGTGCCGGTCGAGCACCACGAGCTGCTGGCACCGGAGCTGCTCGAGGAGCTCAGGACCACGGGCCGCATCTACGGCTACCGCTACCGCCCGGAGGGCCGCATCTGGGGCCGGCCGGTGGACACCTACCGCGGTCGCACCCTCGAGGCGCGGGCCATGCAGGTCATGATCGACAACAACCTCGACTTCGAGGTCGCCCTGTACCCCTACGAGCTGGTCACCTACGGCGAGTCGGGCCAGGTCTGCCAGAACTGGATGCAGTACCTGCTGATCCGCCGCTACCTCGAGGTCATGGAGGCGGACCAGACCCTGGTGGTGTCGTCGGGCCACCCGCTCGGCCTGTTCCCGTCCCGGCCGGAGGCGCCCCGGGCCATCGTCACCAACGGCCTCGTGGTGGGCATGTTCGACACGCCGGAGGAGTTCCAGCGCCTGGCCGCGCTCGGCTGCGTCAACTACGGCCAGATGACCGCCGGCGGCTGGATGTACATCGGCCCGCAGGGCATCGTCCACGGCACCTACATCACCCTGCTCAACGCCGGCCGCCTCTACCTGGGGGTGCCGGCGGACGCCGACCTCGCCGGCCGCACCTTCGTCTCGTCCGGCCTCGGCGGCATGTCCGGCGCCCAGCCCAAGGCGCTCGAGATCGCCGGCGGCGCGGGGATCATCGCCGAGGTCGACCGCTCCCGCATCGACACCCGCCACGCCCAGGGCTGGGTCGGCCGGGTGACCGCCGACCTCGCCCAGGCCACCGACTGGATGGTCGAGGCCGCCGCCGCCTCGAGGCCGCTGTCGGTCGCCTACCACGGCAACGTCGTCGACCTCCTCGAGTACCTCGACCAGCAGCGGGTGAAGGTCGAGCTGCTGTCCGACCAGACCTCCTGCCACGTCCCCTACGACGGCGGCTACACCCCGGCCGGGGTCAGCTTCGAGCAGGGTCGCGAGCTGCTGCGCACCGACCGCGCCCGCTTCCGCCAGCTGGTGGACGAGAGCCTGGCCCGCCACTTCCGCGTCCTCTCCCGCCTGACCGGGCGTGGCGCCCGTTTCTGGGACTACGGCAACGCCTTCCTCAAGGCGGTGTTCGACGCCGGGGTCAAGGAGGTGGCGAAGAACGGCCGCGACACCAACCAGGGCTTCGTGTGGCCGTCCTACGTCGAGGACGTCATGGGGCCGATGTGCTTCGACTTCGGCTACGGCCCGTTCCGCTGGGTCTGCCTGTCGGGCCGGGCCGAGGACCTGGCCGCCACCGACCGCGCCGCCATGGAGTGCATCGACCCGACCCGCCGCAGCCAGGACCGCGACAACTGGCAGTGGATCCGCGACGCCCACGCCAACGCGCTGGTGGTCGGCACCCAGGCCCGCATCCTCTACGCCGACGCCGAAGGCCGCTCGCGCATCGCCCGCCGCTTCAACCAGCTCATCCGCGAGGGCCAGATCGGGCCGGTGATGATGGGCCGCGACCACCACGACACCGGCGGCACCGACTCGCCCTTCCGCGAGACCGCCAACATCTACGACGGCTCGGCGCCGACCGCCGACATGGCGCACCAGTGCTGGGCCGGCAACGCCGCCCGCGGCATGACCATGGCGGTGCTGTCGAACGGCGGCGGGGTCGGCACCGGCAAGTCCGTCAACGGCGGCTTCGGCCTGGTCCTCGACGGCTCGGAGCGGGTCGACCGCATCCTCGACACCGCCCTCGAGTGGGACGCGATGGGCGGCGTCGCCCGCCGTGCCTGGGCCCGCAACCCGAACGCCATCGCCACCGTCGCCGCCTGGAACGAGGCCAACGCCGCCCGCGGCCACGTCACCGAGCCGCGGGTGGCGCGCCCCGAGCTGCTGGAGGAGGTGGTCGGGAGGGCGTTCCCGGGGTAGGCCGGGGCCGGGCCCGCCGGCGCCCCGCCGGCAGCGGGCCGAGCCATCCCCGGCCGCACCCGCGGGCGAGCTGCGCCGCCCCCGGCTATGATCGCCTCTGCGCCCGCAGCGCAGGCCGATGACCGCAACCGACCCCGACGCCGCACCCGGCCCGCCCGGTGGGCTCGAGACCCGCGACGAGCCCGCCGCGGGCGCGGCCGACCCGCTGCCGCCGACCTGTGGCGGGTCGAGAACCTGCAGTAGGGAGCCGACGCGGGAACGGGCAGAGTAAGAACGGGGGACGCCCGGCGTGGGCGTCCCCCGTCGTTGTCGAGCCGCCGGCGAGGCCTAGGCCTTGATGCCCGCGACCTCCTCCAGCATGGCGGTGGTGAGGGACTTGGGCCGCTCGATGGCGTAGCCGAGGCCGCGGTCCCAGGTGATGTTGGCGAGCACGCCGAAGGCGCGGCCGACGCCGAACAGGACGGTGTAGAAGTCCCACTCGGTGAGGCCGTAGTACCACTGGATCACGCCCGACTGGGCGTCGACGTTGGGCCACGGGTTCTTGGTCTTGCCGTGCTCGGTCAGCACGCCCGGGGCGACCTGGAACACCATGTCGATGACCTTGAACAGGGGGTAGTCGGGCAGGTTGCGCTGGCAGAACTCCCGCTGCGCCATGTAGCGCGGGTCGGTCTTGCGCAGCACCGCGTGGCCGTAGCCGGGGATGACCTGGCCGGCGTTGAGGGTGTCCCACAGCGCCTGCTTGACCAGCTCCGGGGTCGGCTCCTGGCCGCCGAGCTTCTGCTGGAACTTCATCATCCAGCTCAGCACCTCCTGGTTGGCCAGGCCGTGCAGCGGGCCGGCCAGGCCGTTCATGCCGGCCGACAGGGAGTAGAAGGCGTCGGACAGGGCCGACGCCACCAGGTGGGTGGTGTGGGCCGAGACGTTGCCCGACTCGTGGTCGGAGTGGAGGATGAAGTACATCCGGGCGACGTCGTCGTAGGGCTGGGCGATGCCCATCTGGTGGGCGAAGTTGCCGCCCAGGTCGAGGCTCGGGTCGGACGGGATGTGGATGTCCGCCTTGTACTTCATGCGGTAGATGTAGGCGGCGAGGACCGGCAGCTTGGGCAGCAGGCTGAGGACGTCCTCGAGCATCGGCTCCCAGTACTCGGTCTTCTTCATGCCCTCGTTGTAGCGCTTGACGAACTGCGACTCGCGCTGCATGGCGAGGATGCCGGCCGAGAACATGGTCATCGGGTGGGTGTCGGTCGGCATCGCCCGCAGGACGTCGACCACGTACTGCGGCAGGGCGCGCCGCTTCTTGAACTCCTCGACCACCTCGAGGGTCTCTTCCATGGTCGGCACGTCGCCGGTCATGAGGAACCAGAAGAAGCCCTCGACGTACGGGTAGTCGCGGCCGGGGACCTTGGGCAGGCACTCCATGGTCTCCGGGATGTTCTTGCCACGGAAGCGGATGCCCTCCTGCGGGTCGAGGTAGGAGATGTCGGTGACCAGGCACTTGACGTCGCGCGCCCCGCCGATCACCTGCTCGATGGTGACCTCCCCGACCTTGGTGCCGCCGAACTCCTTGACCAGACGCTGGGTCCGCGGACGCTGCTCCTCGATCTTGCGCTTCAGCACTTCCTTGAGCTTCATGGTCGATTCTCCTCCCTCGTGACGCGCGGCAGGAGTGGCTTGGTGTCGGAGGCCTCGGGCCCCCCCACTCCGCCGCCTCTATGGGCTGCCTCTCTTGCGCTGTGGACGCCTTTTCACGACCTGCGATTATAGGCTCGGTCAGGCCGCGAGACAAGGTCCGCGGCAGCCCGGGCCGACGCTCGGAACGGGCGCCGGGACGGCCGCGGGTTTGACCGCGGGGCGGGGGCCGGCGATACTCGACCCGCCATGCGCGCGCTCGCCGCCCTGGTCGTGGCGCTCGTCGCCCCGGTCGCCGGGGCCGGGGACTCCCCCCCGGCCCGCCCCGACCTGCTGCTGGTGACGGTCGACACCCTCCGCGCCGACCACCTGTCGCTCTACGGCTATGGCCGGCCGACCTCGCCGCGCCTCGACGCCCGCGCCGCCTCCGGCGTCGTCTTCGAGCGGGCTTACAGCACCTCCTCGTGGACCGTTCCGGCCATGGCGTCGCTGGTCACCGGGCTGTCGCCGTTCACCCACCGCGTGGTGCACGGGCTCATCGTCGGCGGCCGCGTCTACCGCCAGGAGGTGCTGCCGGACGGGCTGCCGCTGCTGGCCGAGGAGCTCCAGCGCCAGGGCTACCGCACCTTCGCGGTCACGGCCAACACCCACCTCACCGAGCCCTACGGCTTCGCCCGCGGCTTCGACCGCTTCGAGGGCCTGCCCTTCGGCGAGCCGGCCGACCGGGTCAACCAGGCGCTGCTCGCCTGGCGGGCGGAGCTCGACGACAGGTCGCGGCCGGCGTTCGTCTGGCTGCACTACTGCGACCCGCACTTCGGCTACCGCCGCAACGAGCCCTGGTTCGGTCGCTTCGTCCCCGACGCCACCGCCGAGGAGCTGGCCGCCCTCGACCGGGCCCGGGCGACCTGGCCCCGCCTGCCGCCGGAGATCCTGGCCGCGCCGCAGCGCTTCCGGACCCTCGCCGTGGCCCTCTACGACTCCGAGATCGCCTTCTGGGACGAGGCCTTCGACCGGCTCCTGGCCGAGGTGCCGCGCCTCGCCCGGGCAACGACGCTGGTGACGGCCGACCACGGCGAGCAGCTCGGCGACCACGGCCGCTTCAGCCACGGCACCGACCTCTACGACGAGACCCTGCGCGTGCCGCTGGTGGCGTGGGGGCCCGGCATCCCCGCCGGCCGCCGCGAGCGGGCCCTGGTCGGCCTGCTCGACGTCCCGGTCACCCTGCTCGGCCTCGCCGGACTGACGCCGCCCCCCTCCTGGCAGGGGCTGCCGCTGCCCCTCGCCGCGGCCGCCGCGGGAGGCGCCGACCGCGCCC
>CAYTJW010000113.1:0-11151 GCA_964438135.1 uncultured Thermoanaerobaculia bacterium | reverse complement strand
GGGGCCGCGCCGCGGCCACGGTCTCCCCCAGCACGCGCCGCACCCGCGCGTCGGCGAGCAGCAGCACGGCCCCGGTCCCCCGGACCGCGGCCGCGGTGCGGCGGTGGTAGTCCGCCAGGCGGCCGAGGCGCACCGGCGGGTAGAGCGGCACCGGCACCGCCCCGGCCAGGAGGGTGCCGAAGAAGGCGTGCAGGAACTCCCAGCCGGTCGGGAAGACCAGCGCCACCGGCTCGCCGCGGCCGACCCCCGCGGCCTGGAGGCCGCCGCACGCGGCCATGGCGCCGGCCTGCACGTCGGCCCACGACCGCCACTCGTCGCGCTCGTCGCGGTCAGCGAGGCGGAGACCGCACCGAGGGTCGGCCGCGGCCCGCGCGAGCAGCTCCACCACCGTGGCCGGCGGCTCAGCCGGCACCGGCCCCCCGCAGGGCACGGACCAGGTCGGCCACGGTCGCGATCTCGCCCAGGTCGGCGGGCAGGCGCACCCGGAAGCGGTTCTCGACCTCCACCACCAGGGTCAGCTGCTTGACCGAGTCGAGGCCGAGGTCCTCGACCAGGCGCTGCCCGGGCGCGAGCCGCCCCTGCCAGCCGACGTGGCGGCGGGCCAGCTCCTCGACCGCGCTCAGGATCTCCTCGTCGGTCATGGCGTCCCCCTCTCGCGCCGCGGCCGCAGGCCGAGCGCCCCTTCCTCGACCCGCACCCGCACCCGCAGCACCAGCCCGTTGGCGAGCGAGAACGCCACCGCCGACAGCCAGGCGCCGTGGAGCAGCGGCACGGCGGCCATCTCCAGCGCCACCGCCAGGTAGTTCGGGTGACGGAGAAACCGGTACGGGCCGGCCCGGACCAGCGGCTCGCCGGGCACCACCACCACCCGCGTGCACCAGCGCTCGCCGAGGGTCGAGATGCTCCAGCACCGCAGCAGCGTGGCCGCCGCCAGGGCCAGGCAGGACGCCACCGCCAGCGGCAGGACGAGCGGCCGCTCCAGGCCCCACACCTCGAGCGCACAGGAGGGCAGGAACGCGGCGTGGACCGCCACCATCGCCGGGTAGTGGGAGGCGCCGCGCTCGACGCCGCCGCGGGCCAGCAGGGCCTGGCGGTGGCGGCGGGACAGCCACAGCTCGAGCAGGCGCTGCGCCCCCACCACCGCCAGCAGGGCGGAGTAGAGGACGCGGGTGTCGGCCGGCCACCAGCCCACCCTCACCACTCCAGCAGCACCAGCTCGGAGCAGAAGCCCGGCCCCATCGCCAGCAGCACGCCCGGCGCGCCGGCCGGCGGTCGCGCGCCGGCGAGAGCCTCCTCGAGCACCAGCAGCACCGAGGTCGACGACAGGTTGCCCTTCTCGCGCAGCGTGCGCCAGGCCGCCTCGAGGGCGCCGTCCTCGAGCTCGAGCGCCTGCTGCATCGCCTCCAGCACCTTCGGTCCGCCCGGGTGGGCGACCCACGAGACCACGTCGCGGCGGGCGAGGCCGTGCTCGGCCAGGAAGGCGTCGACGTCGCGGCGCAGGAACCGCCGCGTCACCTCCGGCACCGCCGCCGACAGCACGACGCGGAAGCCACGCTCCGAGATGTCCCAGCCCATGACCCCCTCGGTGTCGGGGTAGAAGACGGACCGGGTCGCCACCACCCGCGGCCCCGGCTCGGGGCGCTCGTGGCCGACCACCACCGCCGCCGCGGCGCCGTCGCCGAACAGGCCGGAGGCGATCAGGTTGGGCACCGACAGGTCCTCGCGCTGCAGGGTCAGCGAGCACAGCTCGACCGACAGCAGCACCGCCACCTCGCGCGGGAAGGCACGCACGTAGTCGGCGGCGCGCGCCACGCCGGCCGCGCCGGCGACGCAGCCGAGGCCGAAGATCGGCACCCGCTTCACGTCCGGCCGCAGGCCGAGGCGGTTGACCAGGCGGGCGTCGACCGACGGGGTCGCCACGCCGGTGACGGTGACGAAGTAGAGCGCGTCGACGTCGGCCGGGCCGAGGCCGCACGACGCCAGCGCCCGTCGCACCGCGGCCTCGCCGACGTCGAGCGCGACCCGGATCCAGGCGTCGTTGGCCTCGCCCCAGCCGGCGAGACCGGGGTACGCCTCGATCGGCAGGGCGAGGTGGCGGCCGCCGACCAGGACGTTGCGGTGCAGCTGCTCGAGGCGGTCGAGGTTGTAGTGGCGGTCGGCCCAGTGCTCTCGCAGGGCCTCGAGCAGCGTCTCCTGGTCGTAGAAGTGGGGCGGGAACGCCGAGCCGACCGCGGCGACCCTCACCGCGTCGCCCCTGTCTCCCCGACCGGCTCCGCCTCGCGCAGCGTGCCGAGGGCCTCGACCTCGACCGCGACCTCCTTGCCGACCCGCAGCACGAAGACGCTCGGGTCGTGCAGCCCCCAGGCGACGTACGGCACCCGGAAGCAGCTGGTCGCGCGGACGCGGCCCCCTTCCGTCACCACCTCGACCGGCCACCGCACCTCCCGCTCGACGCCGTGCAGACGCAGCACCCCCAGGACCACCAGCGCGCCCGTGCCGTCGGCCCCGACCTGTCCCTCGAGGCGGCGCGGCTCGAGCACGATCTCCGGGAACCGCGCCGACTCGAGCACCTGGCGGTGCATCTTCAGGTCGCGCCCCTCGGTGCCGGTCGCAGCCGAGACGGCGTCGACCACGACCGCGCCGCTGGCCGGCCCGGGCACCTGGTCGAAGCGGACCTCGCCGCGGACCAGCCGGAGCGTGCCGTGGACGCTGTGCATGGTGGCGTCGAGGGTGAAGACGACGCGGGTCGCGGCCGGGTCGAAGGTCAGCACCCGCTCCCCGGCGGCGAGCTCGGACGCGGCAGCGAGGAGCACGATCGGGACCAGCAGGCGCCGCGGACAGATCACGACGTTCCTCCTATCGGGCATGGTAGCGGAGCAGCACCCGCGCGTTCAGCAGGGCGTCGTTCTCGCTCGCGGTCGACGGGGGTCTGACCACCTCCAGCGGGCTGTAGAAGACCTCGCCCCCCAGCCACAGGCGCTCCCCCACCAGCCAGCCGGCGCCGACCGCCGCCCAGGCGGTCCAGCCGTCGGTCAGGAGCAGGGCGCGGTCGTGGTAGCCGTAGGTCACCGCGTCGACCTGGAACTCCAGGTCGTTGTACGTCGCCCCGGCGCCCCAGTGGAGCTGGCCGCGGCCGAGCCGGACTCCGCCGGTCACGGCCAGGCCGGCGAGGTCGAGGGTCGCCGTGTCGTGCGACGGTGCCTCGCAGCCGTAGGGATTGCCGTCGCTGCCCGGAGCTTGCGACGCCGCCTCCTCCGGGCAGGTGAAGTCGCTCTCGACGTCGCCCACCTGGCCCCACGCGCGCAGGCCGAGCGACCAGGTCTCGCGCACCGCCAGCGGCCGTTCGACGGCAAGGGCGACCAGGTTGGCGGTGACGCCGTTGACCTCGAGCGGCGGCACCCAGCCGAGCTCGGCCGCGAAGCCGGCCGGGAGCCCGACCGCCAGCCGCGGCCGCCCCACCGCCGGCAGCTTGTCGAGGTCCTCCTCCTTGGTGCCGTTGAAGCCGACCCGCTGCTGGTCCTCGCTCAGTGACGGCAGCCAGCCGGCCTCGACGGCCAGGTCGACGGACCACGGCTCCCGCCAGGCCGGGGCCGCGAGCGGGGTGAAGGTCGTGGCCGCCGCGAAGTACTGCATCGCCCAGGCCTCGGGACGGTGGAAGGCGATCTCCTCGCCCGCGCCCTCGGCCCGCGCCGATGTCGCGGCCAGGAGCGCGACCGCGAGCGGGAACCAGCGCCGGCCCACGGGCCGCCCCCTAGTTGTCCAGCGCGCCG
Organism: uncultured Thermoanaerobaculia bacterium; assembly: GCA_964438135.1. Classification (GTDB taxonomy): domain Bacteria; phylum Acidobacteriota; class Thermoanaerobaculia; order Thermoanaerobaculales; family Sulfomarinibacteraceae; genus CAYTJW01. The sequence goes on along the minus strand of CAYTJW010000113.1, from coordinate 7,381 downwards.
GCCTCGACCCAGGAGCGCAAGAGGTCGAGCTGCGCCGGATCGAGGGGAGCCGCACCGAAGGGCATCCGCGCGCCGCTGATGCCGGGCGCCCCGGTCACCTTGCGCCAGAGGTAGCTCTGCTCGGGGTCGCCCGGCTCGACCAGGTCGAGCGACGGCTGCTGCCGCGACGGCACGTTGACGGTGTTGGCCCAGCTCTGGCCCGGGGAGAGGCTCAGACCCTGGGCCGGGCTCGAGCCGCCGTGACAGCCGGAGAAGGCGCACGACGCCGAGAACACGTCCTGCTGCACCTGGGCGAGGGTGGCCCCCGCGGCCCGGGCCTCGACGACGCGGGTCGCGGGGGTCGGGTCGGTCGCCCCCTCGGCGTCGGTGGCGGTGAAGGTGACGGCGTACGCGCCCGCCTCGGCGTAGGTGTGGACGACCGCCAGGCCGCTGGCCGTGACCCCGTCGCCGAAGTCCCACTCGAGGCCGGTGACCGGGTCCCCGTCCGGGTCCGACACCGTGGCGACGAAGTCGACCGGTTGGCCCACGGTCACGGTCACGTCGCCGGTCGGGGCGACGATGGTCCCATCGGGCGGCTGGTTGACCGGCGCCGGCGTGCCCGAGTCCGCCCCGGGCAGGACGTAGATGGCGTCCCCGGACGTGTTGTCCACCACCGACGCGTACGCCAGCACGGGCGCGGTGGCGGCCACCTCGACCGTCGCGTTCCGCACCACGGAGTCCGCCATGCCGATGGCGCTGAAGACGTTGTTGACCTGGGAGAACGCGAGCGGCGGCAGGCTGCGCGAGCCCTCGCCGAGGAGGGCGGCGGTCGCGGCGTCGTAGACCCGGTACGTCACCGTCACCGGCGCCAGGCCGGGGTTGAGGAAGCCGACGTTGGTGCGGAAGCCGCTCGCCGCCGGGTCGTTGACGACCTGCAGCAGGATGCTCCGCGCGAGCGCGTCGGCCGCAGTCAGGCCGGGCGTGAACTGGCCGAAGGTGCCCGACGTGCCGTCGCCGATGTTGTACGTGCGGCAGGTGGCGAGGAACGGCCGGCTCGAGCGCAGGCGGACGCCACCCGCACCGGAGCGGCCCAGCGCCTCGGCGACGAGGTCGTCGAGGGCGGCGCCCTGCCGCGGCCCGATCGTCACCGGCACCTCGGTCGCGCCGGTGTTGTCCGCGTTGGCGGCGAGGAAGGCGAGGTTGACGGTGATGGCCGCGGCCGGGTCGGGGTTGAAGACCCTCGCGTCGGTGACGAAGAAGGTACTGTTGGCGCCAGGCGTGCTCGCCGCGCCGGCGAAGAACCGGGTGGTCTCCTGTGCCCCTGACCAGGACGCCAGGCCGACCACGGCGAACGCGACGACCACACTCCGCATCTCGTGCCTCCTGCCGAGCCACCGCTCGAAGGTGCGACAACATCTCATGAGCATGCCAACCCGCGGCCCCGGCGGCCCATTTCGCCGGCGGCGCGACACACGTCACCGGCGCCCTCCGGTGGCCACGGGGCGGACGAACGGTCTACACTGGGGAGCTGCGAGGGCACCAATGGGGAGCGCGGTCATGGAATCGCTCAAGGCAGACAGCGCGAGGGGCACCGACGGGCGGGCCGGGGCGACCCACCACGACCTCGGCCACCGCCGCCTCTACTTCAACCGCGAGCTGTCCTGGCTCGACTTCAACCGCCGCGTGCTGGAGGAGGCTGAGGACCCCTCCAACCCGCTCCTCGAGCGGGTCAAGTTCCTGTCCATCTTCGCCTCCAACCTGGACGAGTTCTTCATGATCCGGGTCTCCGGCCTGCGCAACCAGCTCGGCGCCGGCGCCCTCAAGCGCCCCCCCGACGGCATGACCCCGGCCGAGCAGCTGGCGGCGCTGCGCGAGAAACTGATGCCGATGCGCGACGCAGCGAGGCGGTGCTTCCGCGACGACGTCCTCCCCGCCCTGCAGCGCGAGGGCATCCGCATCCTCGCCGAGGAGCAGCTCAAGAACAAGCAGCGCAAGCTCCTCCGCCGCCACTTCACGGCCGAGATCCTGCCCGCGCTCACGCCCCTGGCCTTCGACCCCAGCCACCCCTTCCCGCACATCTCCAACCTGAGCCTCAGCCTGGCGGTGGTGGTCAACGACCCCGGCGTCGGCCTGCGCTTCGCCCGGGTCAAGGTGCCGGACCTGTTCCCCCGGCTGCTGCCGATCCCGAGCGAGGAGAAGGCCGAGAGCTTCGAGCGGCTCGGCTTCGAGGACCTCCGCTCGACCACCTTCGTCTGGCTGGAGGAGGTGGTGGCCACCAACCTCGACCTGCTCTTCCCCGGCCTCGAGGTGGTGACGGTGTCGCCCTTCCGGGTCACCCGCGACGCCGACTTCGAGATCGAGGAGGACGAGGCCGCCGACCTGCTGTCGGCGATGAAGGAGGTGGTCGGCCAGCGCCACTTCGGCTCGGTGGTGCGGCTCGAGGTCGACGCCCGCATGCCCGGCCACATCCGCGACATCCTCGAGCGCAACCTGCAGCTGCAGCCCTACCAGGTGTACAGCGGCGAGCGCCCCCTCGGCACCGCCTGCCTGGCCGAGCTGACCCGGCTCGACCGGCCGGACCTCAAGGACCCGCCGTTCATCCCCTCGGTGCCGCCGGCGCTGACCGGGGACGAGGACGCGTTCTCGGTCTTGAGGCGGCACGACGTGCTGCTCTACCACCCCTACGACAGCTTCGCGCCGGTGGTGGACTTCCTGCGCGCCGCGGCGCGCGACCCGGACGTCCTCGCCATCAAGCAGACCCTCTACCGGGTCGGGCCCAACTCGCCGGTGGTCAAGGCGCTGATGGAGGCGCGCGAGCACGGCAAGCAGGTGGCGGTGCTGGTCGAGCTGAAGGCGCGCTTCGACGAGGAGAACAACATCGTCTGGGCCACCGCCCTGGAGCACGCCGGGGTGCACGTCGTCTACGGCCTGCTGGGCCTCAAGACTCACGCCAAGATGCTGCTGGTGGTGCGGCGCGAGGCGGACGGCATCCGCCGCTACGTCCACCTCGCCACCGGCAACTACAACCCGGTCACGGCCCGCGTCTACACCGACCTCGGCCTGCTGACCTGCGACCCGGACATCGCCAGCGACGTCTCCGACCTGTTCAACGCCCTCACCGGCTACTCCCGCAAGGAGCGCTACCGCAAGCTCCTGGTCGCCCCGCACAGCATGCGGCGGGCGATCCTGGACCGCGTCGACAGGGAGGTCGAGGCCCACCGCGCGTCGGGCGGCGGCCACCTCGCCTTCAAGGTCAACGCCCTGGTCGACAAGGCGTGCATCCGCGCCCTCTACCGCGCCTCGCAGGCCGGGGTCAGGGTCGACCTGCAGGTGCGCGGCATCTGCTGCCTGCGCCCGGGCGTGCCGGGGGTGTCGGACAACATCACCGTCACCTCGGTCGTCGGCCGCTTCCTCGAGCACCCGCGCATCCTCTACTTCCGGAACGGCGGCGACGAGGAGGTGCTGATGGGCTCGGCCGACCTGATGCCGCGCAACCTCGACGGCCGGGTCGAGGTGCTGTTCCCGGTCTCCGACCCGCGCCTGCGCACGGCGGTCAAGGACGTGCTGCTGGTCCACCTGCGCGACACCGTCCGCGCCCGCCGCCTCAACGCCGACGGCAGCTGGGAGCGGGTGCGCCCCGGCAAGGGCGACAAGCCCCTCGACTCGCAGCGCTGGATGCTCGAGCACCGCGGCTCCTGGCACGGCGAGGACTGAGCGGTCAGCTGACAGCTGAGCCTGTTTCAAAACCCCTGTCATCCCGAGGAGACCCGCAGGGTCGACGAGGGATCCCTCGCGGGGGACCCATGGCGAGACGGCCAGCAAGAAGCGATGTCGCCGTGGCAAGCTCTTTCTCCACAAAGGATTCCTCGCCCGAGCACGCCCGCCCGCCCAGCCCGGGCTCGGAATGACAGGGAGCTGGAGGGCGCCCGCCGGAGCACCACGGAAGGTCACAGACGTCCCTGGAAGGGCGTTTTGCAAGAGGCTCAGCTGCGACCCTGGCCGTCGGCTGGAGCGACCATGTGCCCGGCGGTGCCGATGCGGCTGGTGGAATCGTTGCCGGGCTTGCTGAAGTGATGAAGCTGAGGTGGGGAGGAAACTCGGCCGTCCCCGACGACTCCTGCAGCGACTTCTGCCAGGGCTCTACCCGCTTCCACCACCGGAGATCGCCCACTCGATCTACCGTCCGGCAGCAAACCGGTGCTACTGAGGAGCCGGATGCGGGAGATCCGCACGTCCAGACCTGTGGGGGGCCTGGGCGGGTAACCGCCCGGGCCTACCCGACACATCTCCTCCCGGTTGGCCACCCGCGGGGCGTCCGTGCCGCGAGCTGACCGGCGCTTCGCGACGATCCCCGGCGTCAGGCGGCGTCGGGCGCGAGCCGGCGAAGACCGGCGATCTGGTCGAAGTGGGGGTCCGCGCTCACCACCGTGTCGAGCCCGTGGCACGCCATGGTAGCGGCGTGCACGGCGTCTCGGGGCGGCAGGGCAGGGAAACGCTCGAGCAGGTCACAGGCTCCAGCCATCTCCCGGTGGCCCACCGGCAGCAGGTCGGGCAGCAAGGAGAGAACGTTGCGAGCCAGCGCGACCCCTTGCCGCAGCATCCCGCGTCGAGCCAGGACGAAGATCAGCTCTTGGACGACCTCGCTGCTCGTGGTGGCGGCGAGTCGACCGCCAGCCGCCCTCTCGACGATGCTCCGGCACGGCTCACGTAGGGGGTGGTCACCACCAGCGGCGTACAGAAACACGTTGGTGTCAAGGAAGACACGCATGGTGGGCCTCTCCGACCTCGGCCTCGAGCTCGTCCCACCCCGGGATCGGCAGGCTCATGGCGCAGATCGCCCGCGCCGCCGCGCGCCGGTCCGCCTCCTGGCCCAGATAGCGGTCACGGACCGCGGCGCGGATGAGCTCCGCCACCGAGACCCGGCGCTGGCGGGCGATTTCCTCCAACCGGGCGTACTCCTCGGGCTCCATCAGGATCTGTGCTCTCCGTGTGGCGGCCATTGCAGCGCCTCCTCGCGCACACTCATCAGTATGAGTATACACCCAGACCCGCAGCGAGGAGGATCCCGTCGGCCGCAGCCGGCGACGACAACGTCGCCCGCACATCGGGTGCATCGGGTGCCAGATACACCAAGCTGACAATCCCTGCTTCTCCCTCGCGCGCGACGCCGGCACGGACGCACGCTCAGAGCCTGTCAGCTCGCCCTCCCATGTGCCCCGGGCCGCCATCTCTGCGCGAGGCTCGGCTGACAGCTGCTACCATGGCCGTCGGCTGGAGCGACCATGTGCCTGGCGGTGCCGATGCGGCTGGTGGAGCGCGACGACCTCGACGGCGTGGTCGAGCTGGACGGGGTGCGGCGGCGGGTCTCCCTGATGCTCCTGCCCGAGGCCGTGGTCGGCGACCACCTCCTCATCCACGCCGGCTTCGCCATCGGCCGCCTCGACGACCGGGAGGCGGCCGAGACCCTCGAGCTGCTCCGCCAGCTCGTGGGCTCATCGGAGCTGCCGTGAGCCGGGGCGACCTCCTGGCGGACCCGCGGGCGGTCGCCGGCCTGCTCGACCGGGTCCGCGCCGCCGCCGCCCGCCTGGGCCGGCCGGCGACCTTCATGGAGGTCTGCGGCACCCACACCCACGCCGTCGCCGCCGCCGGCCTGCGCCGCCTGCTGCCGGACGGCGTGCGCCTGGTCTCCGGCCCCGGCTGCCCGGTGTGCGTCACGCCGGTCGACTACCTCGACCGCGCCGTGGCCCTGGCCGCCCTGCCCGCCACCACGGTCGCCACCTTCGGCGACCTGATGCGGGTGCCGTCCTCCACCACCTCGCTCGAGAGGGCGCGCGCCGCGGGGGCGAGCGTGGAGGTGGTCTACTCCCCCCGCGACGCGGTCGAGCTCGCGCGCCGGCGGGCCCCCAACCGGGTCGTCTTCCTGGCGGTCGGCTTCGAGACCACCACCCCGACCATCGCCGGCGCGCTGGCCGAGGCGGAGGCGACCGGCGTCGCCAACCTCCTGGTCCTGCCGGGGAACAAGGTCATGCCGCCGCCGATGCGGGCCCTGGCTGCGGACCCCGCCCTCGGCGTCGACGGCTTCCTCCTCCCCGGCCACGTCTCGGTCGTCACCGGCGCCGACGCCTTCCGCTTCCTCGCCGCCGAGCACGGCGTGTCCGGGGCGGTGGTCGGCTTCGCGCCGACCGACGTGCTGCGCGGCGTGCTCGCCCTGCTCGAGGCGCTCGAGCGGCGGACGCCGGCGGTGGTCAACCTCTACGGGCGGGTGGTCACCGCCGCCGGCAACGCCGTCGCCCGGGCCCTGGTCGACCGGTTCTTCGTCGCGGCCGACGCGACCTGGCGGGGGCTCGGCGTCATCCCCGGCTCCGGCCTCGCGCTCGGGCCCGAGTGGCGCCACCGCGACGCCTCGACGCTCTCAGTCGAGCTGCCGCCGCCGGTCGAGCCGGCCGGCTGCCGCTGCGGCGACGTCCTGCGCGGCGTGCTGGAGCCGGCATCCTGCCCCCTGTTCGGCCGCGCCTGCACCCCGGACGAGCCGGTCGGAGCGTGCATGGTGTCGAGCGAGGGCGCCTGCGCCGCCGCCTACCGCCACGGGCCGACCGGGGGGCTCGAGTGAGCGGTCGCCTGCCCGACCGCGTCCTGCTCGCCCACGGCGCCGGCGGGCGGGCGATGCGCGACCTGATCCAGCGCGCCCTGCTGCCGGCCCTCTCGAACCCCCACCTCGCCACCCTCACCGACGCCGCCGTCCTGCCCGAGCTGCCCCCGGGCCGACCGGCGCTGACCACGGACGCCTTCGTCGTCGACCCGCCGCTGTTTCCCGGCGGCGACCTCGGCTACCTGTCGGTGTGCGGCACGGTCAACGACCTGGCCATGGTCGGCGCCCGGCCGCTGTGGCTGACCTGGGCCCTGGTCCTCGAGGAGGGGCTCGACGGCGCCCTGCTCGGCGCCTGCCTGGAGGGGGCCGCCCGCGCCGCGACCGAGGCCGGCGTGGCGGTGGTGGCCGGCGACACCAAGGTGGTGCCGCGCGGCAAGGGCGACCGCCTCTACGCGACCAGCGCCGGGCTCGGCGTGGTGCCGCCCGGCCGCGACCTCGGCGACCACCGCCTCGAGGTCGGCGACCTGGTCCTCGCCTCGGGCCCGCTCGGCGACCACGGCGCCACCATCATGGCCTGCCGGCACGACCTGGAGAGCGCCACCCTCCGCTCCGACTGCGCGCCCCTGGCCGACCTGGTCGAGGCCCTGCTGGCGAGCGGCGCCGCGGTCCGCAGCCTGCACGACCCGACCCGCGGCGGCACGGTCGCCGTCTGCCACGAGGTCGCCGAGCGGAGCGGCCTGCGGTTGGTGCTGGACGAGACGGCGCTGCCGGTCCGGCCCGCAGCCCTGCCCGCGGCCGCGGCGGCCAGGGCCG
>CAYTJW010000112.1:0-11173 GCA_964438135.1 uncultured Thermoanaerobaculia bacterium | reverse complement strand
GCCACGGCACCGGGTTCCCGCCCGGGCGGGCCGGGCCGCCCACGGGCGTCGCGGGCCACGACGGCAGCGCCCCGCGCGTTGACCGCGCGGGGCGCGTCATGGGCCGTCGGCTGGGGCTGAAGCGATCGCTACCAGGCGTCGCCGCCGAACAGCTCCTTCTCCATCCGATCCGCCGTGACGCAGAGGCCCAGCAGGTGCTGGAACGCGACCTCCGCGTCGACGATCTCGGGGACCTCGAACTTGAGCAGGATCAGGTCCTGGCGGATGATGATCCCGCCCCGCTTCATGCCGCCGACCGCGACGCAGGCCTGCTTGACCTTGGCGGGGTCGGCCGCCGGGCCGATCACGCTGGTGAAGTCGTGGTCGCGCATGCCGACGAAGTCGTCCGCGTCAGGGTCGAGAAAGGCCAGCTGGGTGCGGCCGTCGGGCAGGGGGATCTCGCACCGGATCAGGTTGCCGCTCTTCGTGTAGGGTACGCCTCGCTCACGCAGGATGCTCTCCAGGTCCATTCCTCACCTCCGTTGGCGGATGCTCCGATTGCCGAGCGTCGCTCCGGGGCATGCTAGCCACGCCACCCGGGCAAGTCAACGCCTGCCGTGGGGGTCGTCGCACGAGCGGGCCCGGTGGCGAGGGCGACCCGCCTCGCGCGCGCCCGCCAGAGGGCGGCGGGCCGGACGGCGGTCGCATGGTGGCCCCCGGTCGCGGGGCGATGGCCTCCCCGGTTGACGGCCCCGGCCGCGATCCCGTAGCGTTGCCCGAGCGGAGGCCCAGCGACATGACCTCTCCCACCGCTCCCCGCGCCGCCCCGCGGGTCGTCTGCATCGGCGGCGGCACCGGCCTGCCGGTGCTGCTGCACGGCTTCGCCGAGCACCGCCGGGACGCCGGCGGCGCCCCCGCCGCGGACCCCGACCAGCTGACCGCCGTGGTCGCCGTGTCGGACGACGGCGGCAGCTCCGGCCGCATCATCGACGAGTACGGCACGCTGCCGCCGGGGGACTTCCGCTCCTGCGTGCTGGCCCTCGCCGACCCCAGCGTGGGCCCGTTGATCTGCCGTTTCTTCGGCCACCGCTTCGACGACCACGACGAGGTCCTGGCGGGCCACTCCGCCGGCAACCTCCTCATCCTCGCCCTCACCCAGGTCAACCGGGGCGACTTCCGCAAGACCATCGTCGACGTCGGCCGCATCTTCTCCATCGGCGGCCGCATCCTCCTGCCGACCCTGCAGCCGACCGTGCTGGGCGCGGTGCTGACCGACGGCAGCGAGGTCCTGGGCGAGTCGCGCATCCGCGTCCGCCGCAACCCGGCGCCGGTCGAGCGGGTCTTCCTGCGCCGCCGCGACGACCCGGCCGCCCGGGTCGAGGCGATGCCCGAGGCGGTGCGGGCGATCGCGACCGCGGACGTCGTCGTGCTCGCCCCCGGCAGCCTGTACACCAGCCTGCTGCCGAACCTGCTGGTGCCCGACATCGCCGACGCGCTGCGCCGCACCGCCGCGCTCAAGGTCCAGGTCTCGAACCTGGTGACGGAGGTCGGCGAGACCGACGGCTACTCGGTCGAGGACCACATCCGGGCGGTCCACCGCCACGCCGGGTTCTGGCCGGACGTGGCGCTGGTCAACCGCGCCGCGCCCCCCTCGGGCTCGCTCCGCCGGTACGCGTTCGACATGTTCCGCCTCGACTGGCAGGTGGCGCGGGACGAGGTCGACGAGCTCCTCGCCGGCCTCGAGCGGGGCGGCGAGCTCCACACCCCGGACGAGGCCGCGGTCGAGCGGCTGCAGGCGCGGGTCGCCTTCCTGGGCGAGAAGGCCTCTCGCCTGCGCGGCGAGCACATCGTGGTGGCGAGCCGCCCCGACGACGCCCCGCTGCCGACGCGGCTGGTCGAGGCCGACCTGGCGGAGGAGGTCGTCATCTCCGACCGCGGGGTCTCCAAGCGGGTCCTGCGCCACGACGCGCGCGCGATCGTCGCGGCGGTCAACCAGCTGCTGGCAGGCCGGGGCGCACAGCCCGCCTGACGGCGGTCGACGCCCCTGCGCGGGCCGCTGCCGCCGGGTGGGATCGGCTCAGGGGCCGGGCTCGGTCGCGCTGCCGACCGAGATGGTGAGCGTGGTCCCCTTGACCGCGGCGACCCCGCTCGGGGTTTCGAACTCGGTCGCCACGGTCGGGTTCGGGACGACGTGAGTCCAGATGTCGCCGGCCATCACCTGGATGATGCGGCCGATCGGCTTGTCGATCGTGCCCGCAGCCACCTGCGCCGCGAAGTCGACCTCGCGGATGCGGAGCCTGGTGCTCTCCTTGAGCTTCACCTCGCTGCCGTCGGTGAAGACCAGGGACGCCGTGGCCCCGGCCCCGGTGGCGACCACGTCGTTGGCGAACACCGACCCGTTCTGGACCCGCGGCCCCACCTGACGGGCCTCGTCGACCGCCCCGCCCTGGGCGCGGGTGACGGTGACCGCGCCCGACACGGCACTGAGCTGGGCCACGCGCTCCTGCGCCAGCACCGGCGTCGCCGCAACGAGGGTGAGGGTGAGAACCGCTGCCACGAGCAGGGAACTCCAAGTCTTCATGTGCCCTCCGGTGCGCGCCTCTGACCGCCGGAAGCGGGGTCGGAGCGCGTCGTCTCTGTCATCCATGATAGGCCCATCCCGGCGTCGAGCGCAACGGGGTGGCGGGACGGCCGCGTGGCCGCCAGCGTGGCGCTCACCCCCCGCTCGCCCCGTGCAGCACCGCGGCGAAGTGCTCCCGGATCGGCGCCGGCGTCGAGGTGAAGGCCATGACGCAGCTGCCGACCACGGCCGGGCGGTCCAGGATCTTGGCGTAGAGGTCGTCCGCCAGCCGGCTCCCGTCCGGCCGCAGCACCCTGAGCTTGAGGTCGCCGGTCGGGAGCGAGCGGGAGTCGCAGGCCAGCTCGGCGGCGTGCACCCCCAGGCTGACCAGGGTGCCCCGGCGGACCACCTCCGACACCTCCTTGCCCTCGACGACGCTGAACTCGACCTCGATCCCGTCGCCGAGCAGCACCAGGTCGGCGCCGACGTCGGGCAGACGCAGGTTGTACGGCTCGCCGATCCCCCGCACCTCCCAGGCCATCACCGGCCTGCTGACGCCCTTGGCCCGGACCTCGACCGAGGGCCCGGTCAGCACCCCGGGCCCGGCCTCGCGCAGCGTGTCCTCCGAGACGAGGATCTGGCCGCCGACGCTGCGCGACTCGATGCGGGCGGTGAGGTTGATGGCCGAGCCGACCACCCCGTACTTCGAGCGCCGCTCGGAGCCGATGTTGCCGACCACGACCTCGCCGGTGTTGATGGCGATGCCCATCTCGACCTCGGGCAGGCCGCTGCTGCGCAGCCGCTCGTTGACCGAGGTCATGACGAGCTGCATCTCGACCGCGCACGCGACCGCGCGGCGAGCGTCGTCCGGGCGGGTCTCGGGCGCGCCGAACAGGGCGAGGATGGAGTCGCCGATGAACTCGTCGATCGTCCCGCCGTGCTTGAAGACCACGTCGGTCATGCCGCCGAGGTAGGCGTTCAGCACCTTGACCACCGACTCCGGCGGAGTCCGCTCGCACAGCGAGGTGAAGCCGCGCAGGTCGGTCATCATGATGGTGAGGTTGCGCCGCTCGCCGCCGAGCTCGAGGCCGTGGGGCGACTCCACCAGGCGCGCCACCACCTCCTCGCTGAGGTAGCGGCCGAAGGTGTCCTGGATGAACCGGCTGCGCGCCGCCAGGGCCCGCCTGGCGCGCCGTTCCACGGCCACGCGGTGGCCGACGACCCCGGCGTAGCTCAGCACCGCGGTGACCACCGGGACGGTCCAGTTCCACACCATGCCCCGGGCGACGAAGTCGTGGTAGGTCCACCCCAGCCAGCCGCCGGCCAGCGCCGCCAGCACCGCCAGGGCGCCGAGGGTGCCGAGCGAGCCCGCCACCAGGGCCACCACCGCGCCCGCGGCCAGGGCCGACAGGCCGGCGGCCAGGATCGGGTCTGCCGGCGCCCGCAGCTGGCGGCCGGCGAGGAGGTTCTCGGCGACCACCGCCTGCTTCTCGACTCCCGGCAGGCGGGCGGTGAACGGGGTCACGAACACGTCGCCCAGCCCCTCGTCGGTGGTGCCGACGAAGACCAGCTTGCCGCCGAACGCCTCCCTCCAGTCGACCGGCCGCCCGTCGGCGTCGGTCGGGCGCCCGTCGAGGACATCCGCGTACGAGTAGGTGGGCACGGTGCCAGTCGGACCCGGGAAGTCGACCCGGGCGGTGCCGTCGGCGGGGTCGAAGCGGATCGTCCGCGCCCCGCCGTCGTCGCCCGGCGCGGGGAAGCGCAGCTCTCCGGCCGGCAGGTCGAGCACCAACTGGTCGACGCTGAGCCGGAGGTGGGTCGCGACAGCGGCGACCGCCAGCGGCATGTAGGCCTGGACCCGCGCCTTGGGGTCGCGCAACGCCTGGCGCGGGTCGGCGCCGCCGATGGCGGCCTCGCGAGCCGCGGGGCTGTACACCACCGCCACCCGCTCCCGCCGCAGGGCCCCGTCGACGTCGAACACGGCGTTGGCGAAGCCGAGCGCGGCGGCCTGGTGGGCGAGCTCGACCGGCACCGGCCGGATGCCGAGCGCCAGGTCGGGCGGGGCGGTCCGCAGCACCGCCGTGTTCTGGTCGCGACTCAGGTAGCTCGCGAGGTCGAGGATCGCCTGCTCCTCGTTGGTCCCGAGCACGTCGCCGAGGAAGCGCCGGGAACCGGCGTCGCCGGCGAAGGCGAAGTTGAACGCCAGCACCCCCAGGGCCGCGTCGTCCGCGATCGCCATCTCGAGGGCGCGGGCCAGGGTCTGGTCGACGTCCGCCTCCGCGATCGCCTGGCCGAGTCGCGCGCGGGCCGCGGCGACGGCCGGGGAGTCACCCGCCGCGCCGGGCGAGGGCAGCGCGGCGGCGACGCTCGCGAGCCGCGCCACCTCCCGCACCCCGGCCGGCTCGGTGAACAGCACGTCGAAGGCGACCGTCGACGCGCCCCACTCGCGCAACCGGTCGACGAGGGCGGCGTGGACGCTCCGCGACCACGGCCAGCGCCCGAGCCGGGCGATGCTCTGGGTGTCGACCGCCACCACCGCCACGCTCGGGTCGACCCGGCGCGGGCCGCGCAGCCGGAAGCGGAGGTCGACCGTCTTGGCCTCGATCGCCGTCTGCACGTGACCGAGGTAGCGCTCGAGCAGCAGCCCGCCGAAGACCGCGCCGGCCACGCCGAGGCCGATCAGCAGCGACACCAGGCGAGGGACGAGGGCCGTCCGCCACTGCCTCCGGCCGGCGGCTCGCGGTCGCGTGGCGTCCCCCACCGGCTACCGTCGCAGGCGCAGCCCGACCAGCAGCAGGCAGTTGTCCTCGACGTCGTCGAGGTCGTCGAGGAACGCCCGCGCCTCGCCGTAGAGGTCGAGGCGCAGCCCGCCCGGCCGCCACGGCAGCTGGTGACCGAGGTCGAGCAGCAGGTTGCCGCCGGGGCTCCCCTCGCGGCCGATCCCCCACATGCCCACGCCGAAACCGAAGTAGCCGCCGCCGCTGCTGAAGAGCATCTCCAGGTCGGCGATCGCCTCGACCTCGCCCGGCGCCTCGGCGTACGCGACGCCGGCCGAGAGGCCGATCTCGGTGCCCCGGGACACTTGCAGGGTGGCTCCGGCCTCGAGCCCGCCCAGCCAGCCGTCCGCGACCTCGACCGCCTGGTCGGGCCGGCGTCGGTCGAAGCCGCTGAAGATCGAGCCCGTGTAGGAGATCTGCGGCGACGCGCTGACCCGGGCCTGGGCCGGGGTCTCCGACCGCCGGCCGCGGTCGTCGACCGCCACCGCCTCGAACAGGTAGGCCGACTCGCCGCCGAGGGCGTAGTCGCCGGCGAACACCGGCCCCAGCTCGAGGGTCTCGAGCGTCAGCCCGCCCGCGGTCTTCACCGTCACCAGCACCCTGGCGACCGTGCCGCCCTCCGACCGGCAGCCGGTCGCGTCGAGGTGGACCGGCTCGAAGCGGCGGGCCCGGGCCGGGGTCACCTCGAGCCGGGCGGTCGGCGGCGGCGGCGGCGGGCACGGCGCCAGCTCCACCTCGCCGCTGCAGGAGTTGGTCGAGCGGCGGTCGAGGCTGGAGGAGGCCACGGCCGAGAAGCGGTACACGCCGGGCTGGTCGAAGCTCCGCCGCCACAGGAACTGGCCCGCCAGGTCGGGGGCCCCCAGGGGCTCCGTGGAGCCGTCGGGGCGCTCGACAGCGACCTCCACCTGCGCCACCTTGCCGTAGCGGACCGAGGTCGCGCGAGCGTCGACCTCGACCTCGGCGGGGAGGCACTCGCCGAGCTTCCGCACCGCCAGCACGCACTGCGGGGCCGGCCAGGCCACCGCCAGGCCGCCGCCCGCGCTCAGGGTGCCGGTCGCGTCGCCGATCTGGACCGGCAGGGGGCCGGGGTTGCCCTCGGGGGTGGCCAGCGCCATCGAGCCGTCGGGGGTGAGCAGGGCCGAGACGAGGTTGCCGCCCGCCACCTCGACCGACACCGGCCGGCCGTACTCCTTGAAGCTCACCACGCCCTCGGTCACCTCGACCGCGGTCGGGACGTTGACGGCGGCGACCGGGCTCTGCCGCCGCGCCGTCGGCTCGGGCGCGCTCACCGTCCCGGTCTCGCCCGCCCGCACCACGAGGTCGCCCCCCTCGGGGTCGGTCAGCTGCAGCACGCCGGAGGTGACGACCACGCTCAGCTCGGCCGGGCCGACCGACGACTGCAGCGACAGGTTGCCGCAGGCCTTCGGCACGACGAAGGTCCAGCGCACCTTGTCGGACACGAATCGCACCCGGAAGGCCGGGAAGGGCCGCTTGCCCTGCCACTCGAGGTCGCGCGCCACCTCCACGTTCTTGCCCCCGCGCCGCAGGGCCATCCACTCGAGCCGGCCGCCGACCGGGACCTCGACCTCCTCCACCCCGCCGCCGGCGACCGCGGCGAACAAGTCGGCGGCGTCCCCGGGCCAGTGGCCGAGCGCCAGGGCCTGCTCGACCGCGGCGCGCTCGGCGAGGAAGAAGGCCTGCAGGTCGGCGCGGGTGGCCAGCGGCTGGCGGCTGAAGACGTTCGGGCCGCCGAGCGAGCGCAGCGCGTGCGGCGAGCCGGCGCGAGCGCGGTGGGGGACGTCGGCAGAGGCGAGGGCGGCCGCGAGCGTGAGCCCCATGCAGACGACGACCAGGCGGTGTCCGAATCCCATCGTGGCCTCCCTGGCCCCGGGGCGCACCGATGCCGCGCCGCGGCCTCGCGCATTCTACTGCTTCCTGCCCTCGGACACCCAACCCCGCGGCGGCAGGGCTGGCCCGCGGACCGGCGCGGGCGACGGGTGCCCGCAGCTAGCCCAGCCGGCGGCGCAGGCGCAGCCGGGCGAGGGCGAGGATGCCGAGGCCGAAGGCGACCAGGGCGAGGGCCTCGGGCCAGAGCACCGCCAGGCCGACCCCCTTCAGGAACACCCCGCGCAGGATGACGACGTAGTAGCGCAGTGGCACCAGGTAGGTCACGAGCTGGAAGACGCGGGGCATGTTCTGGATCGGGAACACGAAGCCGGACAGGTAGACCTGTGGCAGCATGAACAGGAAGGCCGTGAGCATCATGGCCTGCTGCTGGGTGCGCGACAGAGTGGAGATGAAGAGGCCCTGGCCGAGGGTGCAGAGCATGAACGGCAGGGTCAAGAGGAGCAGGGTCAGGAAGGAGCCGCGCAGCGGCACCTCGAACCAGAACAGCACCACCAGCATGGCGGAGAGGATCTCGACCAGGCCGACCAGGGCGTAGGGCACCACCTTGCCGACGATCAGGTGCGAGGGCGCGAGAGGCGTCACCAGCAGCTGCTCCATGGTGCCGACCTCGCTCTCGCGCACCACCGCCATGGCGGTCAGCATCATGGTCATGACCATGACGATCATGGCCAGGACGGCCGGGACCATGAAGTTGCGGGACAGCAGGTCCGGGTTGTAGAGCACCTGCGGCCGCAGCTCGACCAGCGTCTCCACCCCGCCCGCGGCGGTGGCGTCGCGCAGCACGCCGACCGCGTAGCCGAGGCCGGCGGTGCCGGTCATGGCGTCGGATCCGTCGGCCAGGAGCTGGACCCAGGACGGCCGGCCGGACGCACGCTCGGCGCCGAAGCCGGCCGGGATGGTCAGGGCGATGCGCGCCGCGCCGCTCTCGGCGAGCCGGTCGAGCTGGTCGGTCGAGTCCACCGCCGCGGTCAGGCGGAAGTAGGTCGAGGCGGTGAACGCGCGCACCACCTCGCGGCTGGCCGCGGTCCGGTCGAGGTCGCACACCGCCAGCTCGACCCGGCGCACGTCGGTGGTGGCGGCGTAGCCGAGGATCAGCAGCTGGAAGACCGGCGCCACGAACAGGATCGGCAAGATGCGCGGGTCGCGCCTGAGCTGCAGCAGCTCCTTGACCACCACGTCGACGACCTGCCGCACCTACAACCTCCTCGCGGTGCGGGCGTAGGCCACCGCCAGCACCACCCCGCCGTACGCCACCAGCGCCGCCGCCTGCTGCCACCACACCTCGGGCCCCGCCCCCTTGAGGACGATGGCGCGCAGCGCGACCAGGTAGTAGCGCGCCGGCACGACCACGGTCACCCACTGCAGCGCCACCGGCATCGACGAGATCGGGAAGATGAAGCCGGACAGCAGCAGGGTCGGCAGCATCGACGTCAGCAGGCCGACCTGGAACGCCATCTGCTGGGAGTCGGACACGGTCGACACCAGCACCCCCCAGCCCAGGCTGGCGGCGAGGTAGAGCACGGTCACCACCGCCAGCCACGACAGCTCGCCGCGCACCGGCACGTCGAACAGCGCCCAGGCCAGGGCCAGCGACCCGGCCGCCGCCGCCGAGCCGATCAGCAGGTAGGGCAGGGTCTTGCCCAGCAGCAGCTCGAGGGCCTCGAGCGGCGTCGCCCGCAGCGACTCGAGGGTGCCGCGCTCGGCCTCCCGCACCACCGACAGCGCGGTGGCGATGACCGAGGTGATCATGAGGATGAAGGCCACCAGACCCGGCACCAGGAAGCGGGCCGAGGCGAGGTCGGGGTTGTACCAGACCAGCGGCGCGCCCACCACCGGCCCCTCCGCGCCCGGGGCGCGCACCAGTGGCGAGGAGGCCGCCGCGATCTGGCGGGCGTAAGACAGCACCGTGTTGGCGGTCTGGGCGTCGGCGCCGTCGAGCACGAACTGCAGCGTGGCCGCTCGGCGGGCGTCCAGGTCCGCCCCGTAGCCGGCGGGGATCACCAGCGCCGCCTGCGCCTCTCCTGAGTCGAACAGCCGGTCGAGCGGGCGCGGGTCGTGGCCGGACCAGACCAGGTCGAAGTAGCCGCTGGCGAGAAAGGCCCGGGCCACCTCCCGCGACGGCCGCGTGCCGTCCTGGTCGACCACCGCCAGGCGCACGTGCTCGACGTCGAAGGACAGGGCGTAGCCGTAGATCATCAGCAGCAGCATGGGCATGGCGAGGAGGGTCAGGGCCACCCGCGCGTCGCGGCGGAGGTGGAGCGTCTCCTTGACCGCCATGGCCAGGGTCCGGCGCACCGCCCCGCTCGCCGCCTCGACCGGCCTCACGCCGCCTCCCCCGCCGCGCCGGCCCCGGCGATGACGTGGATGAACACGTCCTCGAGCGAGGGCGTGATGGCCTCGACCTCGACCGGCGCGAAGCCCCCCGCCTCGAGCGCGGCGGCCACGGCCGCGGCGACCTCCGGTCCGTCGAGCACGAGGTGGAGCGCGTCGCCGAACAGGGCGGCCTCGGCCACCCCGGGCTGGCCGGCGACCAGCGCCATCGCCTCGGCCGCGCGGGCGCAGCGCACCGCCACCACGGCGCCGGCCGGGAAGACCCGGCGCAGCGCCGGCACGGTGTCGAGGGCGAGCAGGCGGCCGTCGTGCATCAGCGCCACCCGGTGGCAACGCTCGGCCTCGTCCATGTAGTGGGTGGTGACGAACACCGTCCGGCCCTCGGCCACCAGCTGGTCGATCAGGTCCCAGAAGCGGCGCCGCGCCTCGGGGTCGACGCCGGCGGTCGGCTCGTCCAGGAACACGATCGGCGGCTCGTGCAGCAGGGCCGCGGCCAGCGCCAGGCGCTGGCGGAAGCCGGCCGGCAGGTCGCGCACCAGGTCCCCCTTGCGCCCGTCCAGGCCGGCCGTGGCCAGGCCCCACCCCACCCGGTCCGCCCGGCGGCGGCCGTGCAGCCCGTAGGCGCCGGCCCAGAAGCGCAGGTTCTCCACCACCGACAGGTCGGGGTAGAGCGAGAAGCGCTGCGACATGTAACCGATGCGGCGCTTGACCGCCTCCGGCTCGCGGCCGACGTCGAGGCCCAGCACCCTCGCCTCGCCGCCGGTCGGCGCCAGCAACCCGCACAGCATGCGGATGGTGGTGGTCTTGCCCGCGCCGTTGGAGCCGAGGAAGCCGAAGATCTCGCCGGGGGAGACCGCGAACGACACCCGGTCGACGGCGCGGAAGGCGCCGAAGGTGCGGGACAGGTCCCGCGCCACCACCACCGGCTCGCTCACCGGCCCACCGCCCGCTCGAGCAGCGCCTCCGCCACCCACGCCGCGGCCCGCGTCGCATTGTTCCTTGGCGCTGCGCGAGGAAATATCACGCGGCGCTAGGTTTCCGAAAGAGGGATACTTCCGTTCGAGGTAATAATCGCGACCCTCCTCGGGGATTTCGTGCGGCGGCCGCTTGTCTCCGGAATCCTTGGGCACCCAGATGCGCCCGTCATTGCGCAGGCTCTCACTCATCAGCGTGAGTTTCGATTGGTAATCGCCGTGCACGGGGATGCACGTCGGGTGGATTTGCGTGTAGCACGCATTAGCGAAGTACGCGCCCTTTTTGTGGGCGCGCCAGGCCGCCGTCACGTTGCAGGCCTTCGCGTTCGTCGACAGGTAGAAGACATTGCCGTACCCGCCCGTGCACAGGAGTACTGCGTCGCCGACGTGAGACTCCAGCTTGCCGGTCAGTAGATTACGCCCGACTATCCCGCGCGCGCGGCCGTCAATAACACCCAGATCGAGCATCTCGCGCCGCGGAAAGAGCGTCACCCCGCCCGCGGTGACTTCCTTCATGAGCGCGCTGTACGCCCCCAGCAGCAACTGCTGTCCCGTTTGCCCGCGCGCATAGAACGTGCGGCTCACCTGCGCGCCGCCGAACGAGCGGTTGGCGAGCAGGCCGCCGTATTCGCGCGCGAAGGGCA
>CAYTJW010000111.1:0-11213 GCA_964438135.1 uncultured Thermoanaerobaculia bacterium | reverse complement strand
GCGCGCGGCCGGTGGCCCGCGCCTCAGTGGGCGTGGCCGTGCGCCATCTCCTCGGGGGTCGCCGACTCCACCGCCAGGACCGTGACCTCGAACACCAGGTCCTTGCCGGCGAAGGGGTGGTTGCCGTCCAGGCGGGCGACCTCGTCCCCCAGCTCGACCACCGCCAGGGAGACGCGGTGCCCGTGCGGGTCCTCGCCGCCGAGCACGTCGCCGACCTTCACGCCCTCGGGCAGCCGCGCCCGCGGCACCCGCATGACCCGGTCCTCGTCCCGCTCGCCGAAGGCCTCCCCGCACGGCACCTCGACCACCACCCGGTCGCCCGGCTCGTGCCCGGCGAGGGCCCGCTCGAGGGCCGGCAGGAGCTGGCCGGCGCCGTGCACGTAGCGCAGCGCGTCGCCCTCGGCCGAGGAGTCGAGGAGGACGCCGGAGGAGTCCCTGATCTCGTAGGCGCAGGTGACGACGCGGCCGTCGCGGACGTCGGCCCGTCCTTCGATCGGCTCCCGCCGCACCGGCTCGGGGTGGTGGCCGCCGCAGGCGCCGCCGCCGCCGCCGCAGGTCTCGGCCTCGCCGAAGGCGCGGCAGCCGCCGGCCAGGAACAGCTCCACCACCTCGCGCACGCTGCGCGCGTTCTCGGTGAAGTGGACCGCGATCCCGACCTGCTGGAAGCCGGCCAGCGGCCGCATCCCCATGCCGCCGGCGAGGAGGACGTCGACCCCCTGCTCCTTCAGGAGCATGACCGGTGCCATGCAGCCGCCCTGCTGGTGGGCGGAGTTGGCGAGCACCTCGACCTCGCCGACCGCGCCGTCGGCGACGCTCACCAGGGTGAAGGCGGCACAGTGCCCGAAGTGGGCGGAGAGCTCGGCGTCGAGGCCGCCGGGGTGGTCGGAAGGAACTGCGATCAGCATCGGAACCCCCCTTCGCAGGGGGCGATCGTAGCCGGGCCTGTCGCCGCTGTCGAGCCGCGCGACCGGCATCAGGGCGCGGCCTGAGACCAGGCACTGGTCGAGTCGGTGTCGAAGCCGTCGAAGAGGAGCAGGCCGCAGCGGGCGAACACCACCACGCCGTTCGAGCCGTCGTCGACGGAGGCGTGAGCCTGGCCGAGGCTGACCCGGTCGGCGAAGCCGGGGCGGTCCGTGGCGCCGAGCAGCGCGTGGACGCCAACGAGACGGCCTACAACGCGGCTCTCACCCAGGCGCGCCAGGCGGTGGAGGCGGCCGACGCCGGCGCCATGGAGTCTGCCCTCGGCCGCTGCGGCGCCCTGCTCAAGGCCCTCGGCGCGATCGCCGACGACGTCGCACGCCTGCACGACTGGCAGGTCGGGAAGCAGGGCGTGATGGTGCGTTACCTGCGCCTGCTGGTCCGCCTCGCTGCCCTCGGCCAGGAGGCCGAGCCCGGCGCGCTCGCCCGCGCCGAGGCCCAGCTGCAGAGCACCTTTGCCGAGGACCGGCGCCAGGTCGAACACCTGGCCGGAGTCTGCGCCCGCCGCCGTGACGTGATCGAGGAGTTCAAGGTCGAGCAGACCGAGCGGCAGAAGGAGTTGGTCGGCCGGGCCCGCGCGCCGGTGCCGCGACCTCGGCCCACGGTGGAGGCGAGGGTGAAGGCGGTCAAGGACACCATCCGCGCGCAGATGGCGGCCATGGACTCGACCCGCGAGGCTCTCAACCAGAGCCTGGTCGGCCACGCCGCCGACTGCACCCTGCTCATCCGGCTGGCCGAGCGGGTCGGCAGGGAGGCGCCGCCACCGGTGCGGGCCGCCGCGACCGAGGCCCTGACGGTGCGGCGCGAGGACCTGGCCGTGGTGGCGGAGGTCGTCTGGCGCCTGGAGGACCGCGTGGCCGGGTTCATCCGCCGCCACCACGCGCTCCTGGTCGGCGCGGCCGAGGACGGCGCCAGGACCAGGGAGGCGCTCCACTACTACCTGGCAGAGCTCGCCGCCGTGGTCGAGGCGTTCGCCTCCGTTCAT
Organism: uncultured Thermoanaerobaculia bacterium; assembly: GCA_964438135.1. Lineage (GTDB taxonomy): Bacteria > Acidobacteriota > Thermoanaerobaculia > Thermoanaerobaculales > Sulfomarinibacteraceae > CAYTJW01. Next base: position 9,250 of record CAYTJW010000111.1, on the reverse strand, counting down.
GCCGCCCGGTTGCGCGCCGACATTGCGCGGCTCGGCACGATCGTCGAGGGGGGAAAGGCACCCCGGCGTAGGCGCCGCACCACGGTCGAGATGCGCTTCCTGGTGCGCGACACCGAGGGGGGGCTGGAGCGCAATCGAGACGTGTCCGAGCGCCTCGAGCGGGACCTCGACCGCGTCCGCGAGCAGGTCCGCGATCTCGCGGCCCGCGGGGATCGCGTCGACGCCGAGGCGCAGCGCGCCCTGCTCGCCTCGTTCGAGCGCGAGGTCGAGGAGCTCGAGCGGCGGCACCGGGAGACGAGGGTCGAGCGGGAGCGGATCCTGGACGAGGGGGGGAGGTGCTGGAGGAGCTGGAGCAGGGCCTGAGCGTGGCACGAGACGACCTGAGCGACGTCCGCTACCTGCACGGCAGCCTGACCAGCCGCCGCGTGCAGCGGACCGTGGCGCAGATCGGGCAGATGTGTCGTGCCCGCGTCGCGGCCCTGCACGGACTGGCGCGGCAGGCGCGGCGAGCCCTGTCGGGCTGAGGGGGCGCGTGGTGGGCTCGCTGCTGGGACCTGCGACGGTTGCGGCGAAGAGGAAGGACGGGCATGGGCAGTGACACCGGGCGCAAGGGCCGGAGGGACTGGGAGCAGCAGCGTCAGGAACAGGGAGAGCAGGCGGGGGAGATCGCAGAGGGGACCGAGGACGCCGCCGCCGACGCCGAGCAGCTGTCGGCGCGCCGCAGCGAGCGCCTCGACGCCTCGGCCGGCGAGGCCATCGGCGCCGCGGTGCGCGAGGCGAGGGACGACGGCGTGGAGGTGGTGGGCGAGGTGCTGCAGGCCAGCCGGACTGCCGCGGACCAGATGGAAGCGATGTCCGGGGACTTCGGCGAGGCGGAGTCGCAGGCTCTGACCGACGCCGCGGACCTGATGGACGTGCACTTGAGCCTGCACGGGCGCGATCGCCTGGGCCCGGCGGTGATGACGGCCATGGAGCAGGCCGACGCCAGCGCGACGGCGGTGGAGGCTCTGCACGACCAGGTCGACGACGAGCGGCGGCAGCTGGACGGGGAGATGGAGCAAACCACCCAACGGGCGCTGCGCGGGCTCCGCCGCAAGATCGACATCTAGGGCGCCGGGGCGGCCGCGCCCTGCCAGAGAGGAAAGACCGACGATGCAGCGCTGGTACACATCCCCCGTGCCGACGATCCCCGAGGAGCTACTGGAGGAGCGCCGGCGTCCGCCGGGACAGCTGCCGGAGCTGCCCGCCGAGGGCCCCAGGCTGTCCGCTGGCGCGTTCGCCGCGGCCGTCGGCACGGCGGTGGTGGTCATCGTGGCGGCGGTCCTGATCCGCCTCGCGCTCCAATGACCGCGCTGGCCGGGGAGCCTCGACCGGGCGCCGGCGCGGCGGCCGCGATGACGGGGCCTGCCGGGGCGTGAGGGTGGAGGCGGTGGAGCGGCGTCGAGGGTGCGGGCGCGGCGGCAGGGCGAGCGACGCGGTGCTCGGTCTCGCCGCCCCGCGGATGCGGCCCTGTCAGAGGCCGTCCTTCGCCCCGCCGCGAAGGCAGCGGCCCCCGGGGCGAGAGCCGACGTGGAAGGAGGTCACGGCGTGATGAGCAACGAGCCCGGGGTCACCGCTGCGGGAGCGGGCGGCAAGGGTGAGCGCGAGCGCCTCGCGAAGACCATCCTGAGCCGGTGGTTCTTCTACACCATCACCGGCACGAGCCCGGAGGCCCTCTGGTGGAGGGTGCCGGTGGTCGCAGCGATCCTGAACGCCATGGTGTTCGCGGTCTGCTGGATGGAGGGCACGCTGAGGCTGCCGGGAGAGGGGATGGGCCTGCTCGAGGACGCGGGGCGCCTGACCCACGTCCTGTTCGTGTGGATCTTCGCGTTCGCCATGCCCCGGAGCATCGACAGCTTCGTCCGCTTCTTCTCCTGCCTGGAGAAGCCCTCCCTCGCGGGGACGGTGTTCCAGGCGGCATCTCCCGAGCTCCAGGCGAGCCTGCGCAGGGAGTACCGGCGGGCCCTCGGCCTGATCGGCGGGCCTCTCTCCGGGGGCCGACGCTGGAGCCCGACGGTCGCGGTGCAGGTGATCGCCGTCGTGGTGGTCGTCGCCGCGAACTCGGTCCCGGTCCTGCTGTGGCCGGCGCCGGTCGAGAGCCACGTCCTCTCCCCGCAGCTCCACCCATGGTCGCACGTGGCCTCGGTGGTATGGTCGGTCTACGGCTGGGCCCTGCTGTGCTCGGCCGGCTTCTGGGTCGGTGGCGTCCTGATGTGGAAGACCGTCGCCATCCTCAAGGCGGCGGTGGCCGCTGGCGCGCTGACCGTCATCCCGGCCAGCCCTGACCGTGCGGGAGGCCTGCGCGAGCTCGGCGCGATCTCGTACAGCTTCTTCTGGGGAGCGTTCTCGCTGACGCCATTCCTGATCGGTGCCTTCTTCATGCCCGACATCGGTCTGCGCCTCGAGCTGTGGTTGCCGGTCTACCTCGCGGTGCTGATCGCCTGCATCGCCTACCCGATGCGGCCCGCGCTCCGGCTCATGCGAGAGCGGAAGAGGCAGGCCCTCGAGCAGGCCGTGCACGACTTCAACCGGGTCTACCTCGAGTGGGAGAGCGCCCAGGCCGCAGGCGCGCCAGCGGCGAGCGAGCGGCTGGCGGAGCTCGAGGAGATCCAGAACCAGTACGAGCGGGCGGACACCATGCCGGTCTGGCCGTTCGACCTGCAGTCGGTCACCAAGATCGGCTCGCTGTTCCTGATCCCGTTCGCCGCCTTCGCCATCGACATGGTGACCAACACCGACAGCGTGCTCTTCCTGCTCATGGACTACCACGAGGTGAAGAGAACCTACGACCTGCAGCTCGTCGTGAGCCCCCCGGGATTCGCGCGGGTCGAGGTCGACGGCGAGACGGTCGAGGGTACGGTCGCGCCGGCCGCCTCTCCCGGCCAGCCGGCGGTAGTCACCGTCCCCGCGGTCGCGTTCGGCTTCCACCACGTCGCCGTGGCCTGGCCAGACGGGACGGCTGCTGCCCAGGTGACGAAGGTGCCGCCGGAAGGCGGGGCGCTGGTGGTGATGCGCCCCGGCTCGTAACCGGCGTCGGGCGCCGGGGCTGTCGCCCGTCGGCACTGCGCGGGGAGCGGCGGGGCGGCGACGGAGACGGTCAGGGGTCGGCCAGGGGCAGGGCGAAGCTGAAGGTCGAGCCGCGGCCCTTCTCGCTCGCGACCCAGATGCGGCCGCCGTGCAGCTCGAGCAGCTTCCTGACGATCACCAGGCCGAGACCGGTGGAGGGTTCGCCGGCGGTGGGGCGGGCGCTCAGCTTGCGGCCCGAGAACAGGAGGCCGAGCTCGGCCGCGGCGAGGCCCTGGCCGGTGTCCTCGACGTGGGTGACCAGCTCGCCCGGGCGCAGCTCGCACCACACCCGCACCCGACCGCCGGGCTGGGTGTACTTGACGGCGTTGGCGAGCAGGTTGTCGACCACCTCGGCGATCCGCACCCGGTCGACCACGACCTCCGCGTCGGCCGCCGTCAGGTCGAGGGTGAGCTCGATCTGCTTGCGCGCCGCCGCCGGCTGCTGCAGCGCCTCCCGCTCCTCGAGGATGGCGGCGAGGCGGTGGCGGGCGAGGTCGACCTCGACCCGGCCGGTCTCGATCGCGGCCACGTCCAGCAGCTCGTTGACCAGGGTCTGCATCTGCACCGCGGTGGTGCGGAGGTTGCCCAGGAACCGGCGCCACAGGGCCGGGTCCACGCGGCCCTCGTCGAGGAAGCGCAGCAGCAGGTCGGCGTAGCCGACCACCCCGCCGAGCGGGCTGCGCAGGTCGTGGGCGGCGATGCCGAGGAACTCGTTCTTCTTCGCGTCCAACCGCTTCAGCTCCGCCATCACCCGCGCCTTGATGAAGGCGGACCGGATGTGCTCGCGCAGGCTGCCGAGCAGCTGCACGTCGTGGCGGTCGAAGGCGCTCTCGCTGGCCGCGCTGGCGAGCAGCAGGTAGGCCTGGACCCGACCCTCGACCCGGACCCGCAGGACCAGCATCGACCTCGCCCGAGGCAGGTGCGCGAACCTCTCCTCCGCCGGCCGGCCGGCGAGGTCGCGGAGGACGAACAGGTCCCGGTCGACCTCCTCGGTGCCGGCCACGTAGCGGGCCTCGGTCTCGGCCGCGCTCAGGCTGACGTCGCGCAGCGCCTCGAGGTCGCAGCCGGTCGCGGCGACGAAGCGGAAGCGCCCGCCCTCCGGGTCCCAGACCAGGGCCGAGGCGCGGTCGACGTCGCGGATGACCTGCACCTGGGCGAGGACGGAGGCGAGCAGGGCGGGCAGGTCGAGCTCGGTGTTGATCGCCTGGACGATGGCGTTGATGCGCTGCAGCTGGTCGCGGCTCTCGGCCAGCTCGCGGGTGCGCTCGTCGACCAGCGCCGCGAGGAGGCGCTCGCGCTGGCGCAGGCTCCGCACCCGCAGCCGGTGGCCGGTGAGCAGGGCGGCGCCCAGGGCCGCCACGACCAGCGCCCGGAACCACCACCTCTGCCACACCGGCGGGGCGATCTCCAGGCTGACGGCGGCCGGACGCGGGCTCCAGCCTACCCCGTCGTGGCTGGCCTCGACCCGCAGGGTGTAGCGGCCGGGCGGCACCGCCGGGTAGGTGACCGAGCGGGAGGAGGTGGTGTGGGCCCGCTCGTCGAGGCCCTCGAGGCGGTAGCGGTAGCGCACCTCCTCGGGGAAGGTCAGGCTGATGCCGACCAGCTCGAAGTGGAGGCGGTTGCGGTCGTGCGGCAGGGACAGGCCGGGGACCGGCTCGACCCGGGCGTCCTCCACCTCCAGGCCGGTGACGTGGACCGGCGGCGGCGGCACCGCCTCGGGGCTGGCGCCGGGCTCGAACACGGTGGCGCCGCGGACGGTGCCGAACCACAGCCGGCCGCCGGAGTCGCGGAAGCCGGCGCCGGGCAGGACCTCGCTCGAGGGCAGACCCTCCTTGGCGGTGAAGGCCTGGAAACGCTGGCCGTCGAAGACGTTGATGCCGCGGGTGGTGCCGACCCAGAGCACGCCGCGATGGTCCTCCAGGATCACCGAGCAGAGCTCGTGGGAGAGGCCGTCGGCCAGACCGTAGGCACGGAACCGGCCGTCCTCGAGCCGGTTGAGACCGTGGGTGGTGGCGACCCACAGCGTGCCGTCGCCGGACTCGTGCAGCCAGTAGATGAAGTCGTCGGTCAGCCCGTCCTTCTGGGTGTAGGCGGTGAAGCGACCGTCGCGGTACCGCGCCAGCCCCTCCTCGGTCGCGACCCACAGGCCGCCGCCCTGGGCCGGGATGACGTGGTTGACCCGCCGCCCCGGCAGGCCGTCGTCCTGGGTGAGGAGGCGCTCGCCGGTCGCGGACAGCTCCGCCAGCCCGGCGTAGGTGGCGAACCAGCGGGAGCCGCCGACGACCAGGATGTGGTAGACGACCTCGCGCCCGAGCAGCCCCGGCAGGGCCTCGAACCGCCGCTGCCCGGGCCGCCGCCGGGCGGCCCCGGCCAGGGTGCCGACCCACAGCGTGCCGTCGGCGTCGGCCCAGGCGCAGAGGACCTTGTCGTGCGGCAGGCCGTCGGCGACCGTGAACGGCTCGAAGCGCCCGCCGACGAGGCGGCCGATGCCGCCGCCGTGGGTGCCGATCCAGATCTCGCCCCCCAGCTCGGCGAAGGTGGTCACCCCGCCCGGCGGCAGGCCGCTCGAGGTGGTGAAGTTGCGGAAGCTCTCGGTGGAAAGCCGGCTGACGCCGCCGCCGAAGGTCGCGAACCAGAGGTTGCCCTCGCGGTCGGAGAGGATGGCGTCGACGCTGTCGTCGGCCAGGCCCTCGACCAGGCCGAAGCACTCCACCTGCCCGGCCGAGACCCGGCAGGCGCCCTGGTCGCGGGTGCCGACCCACAGCCGCCCGCGGCGGTCCTCCAGCAGCGACGTGACGGTGGTCGCGGCCAACGACGGGGTCAGGGGGTGGGGGACGAAGGAGCTACCGGTCCACTGGTAGACGCCGGCGTTGGTGCCGACCAGGACGTGGCCGGCCGAGTCCTCGGCCAGGCACCGCACGAACAGGTTGCCGAGGCCGTCCTCGGCGCCCAGGGTGAGGACCCGGCCCCCGTCGACCCGGCTCACCCCGCCGCCGAAGGTGCCCAGCCACAGCCGCCCCTGGCGGTCGCAGAACGCGGCCCGGACCGAGTCGTGGGCGAGCCCGTCGGCGGCGGTCAGGCGGGACACGTCCTGGCCGGCGAGGCGAAACGCGCCCTGGCCGTAGGTGCCGGCCCACAGGGCGCCGTCCGGGGTCGAGGCCAGGCACCGCACCGAGCGGCCGGCGAGCTCCGGCACGGGCTGCTCCCAGCGCCCCTGCGCCCAGCGGTTGAGGCCCTCGTCGGTCCCCACCCACAGGGTGCCCGACGGGTCCTCGTAGACGCAGCGGACGACGTTGCTGGCCAGGCCGTCGTGCTCGTCCCAGCTCGAGAAGACCAGGCCGTCGAAGCGGCTGATGCCGTAGGCGGTGCCGAGCCAGAGGTAGCCGTCGCGGTCCTGGGCCATGGTCAGGACCACCGACTGCGCCAGCCCGTCGTCGGCCGAGTAGCTCTTGAACGGCAGCGACTGCGCGGCCGCGAGGGCCGCCTGAAGCGCCACCGCCAGCGCGGCGAGGGGCCGGAGCCAGCGCCCGCGACGGGCACCGGGGCAGGTTCGAGAAACCACCACCCGGAAGTGTATCGCGGCCCGGCGACGGCCGCGGTAGCATGGCGAGGGGGGAGCCGATGAGCGAGCCGAGACCAGACGTGTGCCCGACCTGCGGCCAGCCGACCGCGGCGGACGCGCTCGACGCGGTGGGCGAGAGCGTCGACGCGCTGTTCGACGACCTGTCCTCGTTCCCGGTCCGCATCGACCTCGACCGCGAGCTCGACCCCGAGCCGGCGATCATCGCCGTGCCGGCCGAGACGGTCGGCGAGCTCGAGGAGGCCATGCTGCGCGTCGCCCAGGTGCTGACCGTGCTGCGCGGCACGGTCGACGAGTCCGCCCTCGACCTCCTCACGCTGGTCGACGCCGTCAGCGCCGACGCCGCCGCCTGGGCCCGCCGCCTCGACGAGCTCCGCCGCGGCTGAAGCTCGCGACGCTCTGCTACGCTGCCGCCCGCGGGCGGTCGGCGCCAGCCGGCCGGCCCCGGGAGGCCCCCCGTGACGAGACGACGCGAGCGGTGGTCAGCGGTCGCCGTGGTGCTCCTGCTCACCCTGGTCGGCCCGGCCGCCGCCCAGGCCCCCCTGCCGCCCGGCGACGAGCCGCCGCCGACCGCGCTCTCGCGCCTCGCCACGGCGGGCGACGCCGAGAAGCACCCCGGCGCCGCCTCGGTGGTGGTCTACGAGGAGACCGTCAACCGGGTCGACGAGCGCGGCGTCACGACCTCCGACAGCTACGTCCTGTCCAAGGTCCTCACCGCCTCGGGGTGCCGCGACCTCGCCGTCCTGCGCTGGGGCTTCGACCCGCAGAGCAGCGCGGTGGAGGTGCTCGAGGTCAACCTCCTCCGCGGCCAGGAGAGAATCCCGGTGCCGGTCGCGGGCGTGCTCGAGACGCCCGCGCCGCAGGCCGCGATCTACTGGTCCGACCGGGTCAAGCTGCTGCAGCTGCCGCGGCTCGCCGTCGGCGACGGGGTCGAGGTCCGCACCCGCCGCCGCGGCTTCACCTACGCCCTGCTCGACGGGGCTCGAGGGACCGGCGCCGCCGCCGGCGACGACCGCTTCGTGCCGCCGATGCCGGGCGAGTACTTCGACGTGGTCCTGTTCCAGGCGCCGACGCCGACCCTGGAGAAGCGCTACGAGCTCCACCTGCCGGCCGGCAAGCGGCTCCACTCCCGGGTTTACAACGGCGCGCTCTACTCCTCCACCAGCTACTCGGCCGACGAGTCCGTGTTCGCCTGGTGGGGCTTCGACCTGCCGCCGATCCCGGACGAGCCGGGCCAGCCCGACGACCCCGACCTGGTGACCAAGGTGGTGCTGGCGACGGTCGAGAGCTGGCAGGCCAAGAGCCGCTGGTTCTTCCAGCTCAACGACCCGCAGCTCGCCTCGACGCCGGAGATCGACGCCAAGGTGCGCGCGGTGCTCGACGCGGCCGGCGTGGCCGCCGGCACCGACGCCGACAAGGCCGAGGCGCTGGTCCACTGGGTGGCGCAGAACATCCGCTACAGCGGCCAGACCATGGGCCACGGCGAGGGCTACACCCTCCACCCCGGGAGCATGATCTTCGAGCAGCGCTCGGGGGTCTGCAAGGACATCGCCGCCATGCTGATCACCATGATGCGGTCGGCCGGCATCCCCACCTACGGCGCCATGACCATGGCCGGCAGCCGCATCGAGGAGGTGCCGGCGGACCAGTTCAACCACTGCGTGGTCGCCCGCCAGACCGAGGGCGGCTTCGTCATGTACGACCCGACCTGGGTACCGTTCAACAACGACATCTGGTCCAAGCTCGAGACCGAGCAGCACTACCTGGTCGGCTCGCCCGCGGGCGAGACCTTGAGCCGCATCCCCTACAGCCCGCCGTCGGAGTCGCCGCTCGAGGTCCGCCACCGCGCCCGCCTGGCGACCGACGGCACCCTCGCCGGCACGGTGCGCCTCTCCGCCCGCGGCGCGTCGGACGGCCGCCTGCGCGGCCTCGTCGCCCAGACGCCGGTGCCCGAGCTGCCGGCGCGCCTCGCCGCCCTGCTCGCCCCCGGCTGCCCGCGGGTCGAGGTGCTGCGCTTCGACCTCCGCCGGCCGGACGACTTCTCCGGCGACATGTGGCTCGAGCTCACCTACCGCGCCCCCGAGCTGGCGCTGCCGGTCGCGGGCGGGCTGGAGCTCGAGAGCCTGGTCCTGCCGGCCCTGCTCGGCGACCGCCGGCTGCTCCGCGCCGGCGCCCAGAGCTGGCCCGAGAAACGGGACGCCGACGTGCTGCTCTACGCCACCCAGCTGGTCGACCTGGTCGAGACCGTCGAGCTGCCGGCCGGCTGGCACGCCAGCTCGCTGCCGGCCGACAGCACGGTCGACGAGACCTACGCCGCCTTTGCCGGTCGGGCCACGACCGCGCCCGGGACGCTCGAGGTCTCCGCCCGGGTCGAGGTGCGGCGGCGGCAGATCCCGCCCGCCGGGTACTCGGGCTTCGCCGCGGCCATGAAGGCGGCCCGCGACTGGGCCGACGCCCGCGTCCGGGTCGAGCCGAAGGGGGGTGCGTGATGCGCCGCCACGCCGCCGCCTCCGCCCTGCTCCTGGTCGCGGCCGCAGCGCCCCTCGCCGCCGCCGCGCCCGAGGC
>CAYTJW010000110.1:0-11401 GCA_964438135.1 uncultured Thermoanaerobaculia bacterium | reverse complement strand
GCGGAGCCCGCTCGACTTGTCCAGTACTACTTGTGGGGCATGGGCAGCCCTAGCCGTCGAGCTTGGCCCGCTCGCGGGCGGCGGTGGCGGCGTCGATGGGGTCGAAGCCGGCCTTGGCGACGATCCGCTGCCCGTCCGAGGAGAGGATGAAGCGGACGAACTCGGCGGTCAGCCGGTCGGCCGGCTTGCCCGGCGCCCGGTTGACGTAGACGAGCAGGAACCGCGCCAGGGGGTAGCTGCCGTCGCGCGCCCCGGCGGCGGTCGGGGCGACCGCGGGCCGTCCAGCTGCCGGGGCGATGGGCAGGGCGCGCACGCCCGAGGTCTGGTAGCCGATGCCCGAGTAGCCGATGCCGAAGCGGTCGTTCTCGACCCCCTGCACCACCGACGCCGAGCCGGGCTGCTCCTTGACCGTGTCCTTGTAGTCGCCCTTGCAGAGGGCGTGCTCCTTGAAGAAGCCGTAGGTGCCGGAGGCGGCGTTGCGACCGTAGAGCGAGATCGGCGCCGACGCCCAGTCGCCGGCGAGGCCGAGCCGGCCCCAGGTGGAGATGTCGGCGCCGCCGCCGCACTTGCGCGACTTGGAGAAGATGGCGTCGACCTGCGGCACGGTCAGGGACTCGACGGGGTTGTCCTTGTTGACGAACACGGCCAGGGTGTCGAGGGCGACGCCGAGCCTGGTCGGCTCGTAGCCGAAGGCGCTCTCGAAGGCGTCGACCTCCTCGAGCTTCATCGGCCGCGACATGTTGCCGAGCTGGACCGTGCCCTCCATGAGCGCGGGCGGGGCGGTCGACGAGCCCTTGCCCTCGATCTGGATCTGCACCTGCGGGTAGAGCTTGCGGAACTCCTCGGCCATCAGGGTCTGCATCTCGAGCATGGTGTCCGACCCGGCCGCCGAGAGCGCGCCGCGGAGGTCCGGCACCTTCTGGTAGGGCGGCAGGTCGGGGTCGACCTCGGGGCCGGCGGCGAGGAGGGTCGCGGCCAGGCCGACGAGGAGCACGGTCACGACACACGTCGAGACGTTTCTCATGTCAGCATCTCCTTTCCAGTCACTGACGGTCGGTGAGCGCGGGAGGGGCTAGAAGGCGACCTGGACGGCGAGCACGACCTCGTTGTACTTCTCGTCCGGCACGTCGTTGACCGTCCGGCCCTGCTGCTCGATCGCCATCCAGTCGGCTTTGAGGTTGACGTTCTTGCCCTTGATCAGGTAGTGGAAGCCGGCGGTGAGGATGCTGAGCTGGTCGTTGTCGGCGTCCTCGTTGGGGTCGTACTCCTCGTAGCGGAGGCCGAGCTGGTACTGCTTGGCGAAGGTGTAGAGGGCGGAGGCGTACCAGCCCTCGCGGTCGACCTCGGCGCCGGAGGCCTGGCCGTCGGTGGCCGCGCCGTACTCGGCGCGCAGCCAGAGCGGCAGCGCGTCGGTGCCGTCCCAGCGGAAGTGGGCGCCGAGGCGGTCGCGGGTGAGGCGGTCGGCGCCCGATGAGCCGGTGCCGCCGGACAGTCCCAGAACCATGCCCCGCATGGGCTTGAAGTCGAAGCGGGCGGCCGAGAACAGGCCGTCGTTGTCGTCGTTGGTGTTGGACGGCGTGCCGTTGGTGAACGAGGCGAGGGCGCCGAAGCGCTGGCCGAGCTCGCCCTTGTAGAAGAGGCCGGCCTGGCGCTGGTCGCCGACGACGCGGGCGATGCGGGAACGCTCCGCGAAGTCGAGCTCGGAGGAGGAGCGCAGGCCTTCCTCGGTCAGGGCGATCTTCTTCTGGCCCATCGCGAGCTCGTGGCCCTTGAGGCCGATGAAGCTGACCGCGAGGTCCTGGAGGATCTTGTCGTCGGCGCCGCCGCTGTAGCTCTGCGTCTTGGCGGGGTCGAACATGACCTCGAAACCCCACGCCCTGGTGATCTTGCCGCTCAGCTTGATCTCCGCGCGGCGGAGACGGAAGGTGTTGACGCCGGTGGTGTTGCCCAGGTAGCTGGTGCCCGTTCCCCGGTCCGAGTCGTCGCCCACGTACCAGCCCTGGAGGAGGAGGCCGAATTTCAGCTCGCCGTCGCCGACCTTGAGCACCGTCGGGATGGTCGGCGGCGCCGGCTTCGGCGTCGGCCGTTCGTAGGCGGGCAGGTTGTGCTTGAAGAAGAAGAGGTCGAGGGCGGTCTCGTTCTCGCCCACCACCGTCTCGCCGTTCGGGCCGCGGCCGATGAGGGTGATGGCGGTGCCGGTCTCGCCCGACGCCTGCCAGCTCTTGAAGCGCTCCGGCGTGTTGAAGACGTAGACGCGGCCGTCCTTCGCGACCTCCTGGTAGTAGAGCCCGGTCACCTGCGCCACGGCGCTGCCGGCCGCGGCCAGCGCGAGCGCTGCCGCCAGCGCCGCCACCACCACCCGACTGCCTCGACTGCTCATCGTCCCCCTCCTTCCTGTGGTCGGAGGGTCATGCCTCCGATCACTCGCTGACGGTAGGGGCGGCGTGTGATGTCCGCGCGAAGAGCCCGTGAAGCTGGCGTAAAGGAGAGCTCCCCGCGGTCCGGTCGGGGCTGTCCTTGCCGACGTAAGATATTGCGATCTCGCGGCTTGGGATCCGACCTCAGGGGTGTGAAGCGCGCGTGAGGACGGCCCTGGCCCCTAGCGCAGCAGCGGTTGGCCGCCGAACGTGACCGAGCGCAGGCCGGCCTCGGCGCGCTCGACCGCGGGGCGGGGCAGCGGCACGTAGAGCAGGTCGCCGACCATGGCCTGGCCGTCGTGCGTGGCCCACCACAGCAGGTCGACCAGGCGCTGCGCCCGCGAGCGGTCGCGCCCGCCGTAGCTCTGCTCGCGGTACAGGACGAGGTAGGTGAAGGCGGCGATCGGGTAGGCGTGGGCCGCCGTGGGGTTGACCAGCATCACCCTCGCGTCCTCGGGCAGCGGTACGGCCGCGGCGGCGGCCAGCGAGGCGGCGGTCGGGCGCAGGAAGGAGCCCGAGCGGTTGCGCACGGCGGCCGTGGGCAGCTCACCGAGGACGGCGCGGGTGTGCTCGACGAAGCCGACCGCGCCGGGGGTCGAGCGCACGACCGCGACCATGCCGTCGCTGCCCTCTGCGCCGCGGCCGCCCGGCCACACCACCTGCTTGCCCTCGGCGAGGGCGGTCGCGCAGGCGGGCGAGACCGTGGCCAGGTCGGTGGTGAGGAGGACGGCGGTGCCGGAGCGGTAGACGGGCACGACCGGCAGGCTCGGCAGCGCGACGCGGGGGTTGAGGGCGACGACGGCGGGGTCGTCCCAGCGGCGGATGCGGCCGAGGAAGAGGTCGGACAGCACCTCCGGGGTCAGCCTCAGCTCGGGCGTCGAGGGCAGGTTGTAGACCACCGCCACCCCGCCGACGCAGGTCGGGACGTGGACCGTGCCGGCGCTGTCGGCGTCGGCGAGGAAGGCGTCGGTGGCGGCGAGGTCGACCGTCCGCTCCTTGAGCCTCGCCACACCCTTGCCGGAGCCCACGCCCTGGTAGTCGACGCGCACCTGGTGCAGCCGCTCGTAGGCGCCGAACCAGTGACGGTAGAGGGGCTCCGGGAAGGTCGCGCCGGCCGCCGTGAGGGCCGGCTCCTGGGCGGCCGCCACGGCCGCCAGCGCCCCCAGCAGGGCGGTGACCAGGAGAGCTCGCAACATGCCGCGCCTCCTTCGCTGCCTCGGTCCCGTGACGGCAGGCCGACTCCCGGCTTGCGGTGCCGATTCTACCCCGGCGGCGGCGCGGGGCGGACGCTTCTCCGGGTGTTCACCCCCGCCTCAAACGGGCTGAACGCAGGCCGGCGAAGCTGGGGGAGAGGTCCGTTGCCGTCGTCGGCAGGAGGGATGCCATGAGCAGCTACCGCCTGGACACCTGCCTCGGTCCGGTGGTCGTCACCCAGCGCGACACCAACTGGCTGCTGGTCTCGCCGGCCGGGGGCCGCGAGGTCTACCCCGGGGCGATCCCCTACTGGTGCCTGCGCGGTGCCGTGCCGATCGACCCGGAGGAGGCCGAGGCGCTGCTCCGCGCCGAGCGGGAGGCCGAGGCGAGGCTGGCGGCGCCGGTCGGCCGCCGCCGGCCCCCCACGGCCGCGCCGGAGGTGACGGTCACTCCACGAACGTGGTCACCGCCTCCTCGGCGACCTTCCACCCGTCGTCGCCGCGCCGCATGAGCACGCGGCCCTCCAACCGGCTTCCGCTGGCGTCGATGCCGCGCACCTCCAGAAGGGCGCTGTCGGCCGACGCCCGGCCGCCCGCGACGGTCATCTCTCGCGGCCTGCTCGAGGCCATCAGCGCGACCATCTCCAGCACTTCGGGCTGCTCGAGTCGCTGGCCGAGGTCGCGGGCGCGTGTCGCCTCCAGCAGGCCCAGCCAGCGGTCGACGTCGCCAGCCCGGCCCGCCTCGAGGTAGGCCAGGTAAGCCTCCCCGGGCGCGCCGCCGCCGGCCGCGAGGGGCTCACCGGCACCGTCGTCGTCAGCCACGGCGACGGAGAATCGCAGGTCGACCTCCCGTCCCGCCGCCCGATCCGCGTCGGTGCCGGACAGGCGGCCCGCGACCCGCTGGTCGTCGTTCCGGGTCAGCTTGCAGCGGCGGGCGATGAAGGCCAGCTCGTGCGGCCCGTCGGCCCCGACCAGCCGCGCCTCGACCGTGGCCGGGCGCCTGCCGTCGACGGTCAGGGTGAGCCACCCGGACCCCTGGGCCTCCATCTGGGCGCGGATCGTCCGGCCCGGGTCGAGCGCCCAGGGGAGCGGCTCTCGGTCGATGGCGGCGCCGGCGAGGACGACCACGGTCACGGGATCGCCGGCAGGGCGGGCGACCCGGTAGGCGTAGCCGTCGACCGGGCTCACTGCGGCCGCGCCCTGGCGCAGGACGCCGCTGGTCGGCCCGTCGGCTGCACCGGCCCCGTCGGCCGCGCCGACGCACAGGGTCGCGACCACGAGCCACGGTGGCACCCTCCGCCCCATGTCACCTCCCTCCGCGGCGGCCGGCAGACGGCGCCGCTCCGGCTCGGCAGAGTGCGGCGCCGACGTGAAGGCACCGTGAAGCGACCCGGGGACGACCCTGGCGACCGGGCCGAACCGGGTCTTACGCCACCTCCACGGCGGCCTCACCCGGCTCGCACCCGCAGCCGTCACCCTGGCGCCCGGTCGGCCCGCGCGGGCCGCGGAGGTGGCGATGCTGCACTACCGTCTGGACACCTACCACGGGCCGGTGGTCCTCATCCAGCGCGCCGGCGAGTGGGAGATCCGCTCCCCCGGCCTCCGGCCCGAGGTGTACGCGGGGACGATCCCGTTGTGGTGCCGCGCGCGGGCCAGGGAGATCACGGCCGACGAGGTATCCCGGCTGCTTCTCGGCCCCGTGCCGCACGGCGAGGGCTGGGCGCGGCACGGCCTCGAACGGGCGTCGTGAGGCTGCGGCCCCGGCCGGCGGCGGGAGCACCGTGGGCCGCCGGCCCTGCCGGGCTCAGACCAGGCCGGTCAGGATCGAGACCGCGCCGAGGACGGCGTGGGAGCCCATCACAGGCCACAGGTTGCGGTGGCGGCGGTAGATCGCGCCCCACACGAGGCCCATCACCAGGGTCACGGCGAGGGTGATCAGGTCGCGGTAGAACAGGTGCAGGAAGGAGTAGAGCATCGCCGACAGCAGGACCTGGGCGACCGCGCTGCGCGGACCCCATCGGTCCATGAGGGCGAAGAGAAAGCCACGGTAGAGGAGCTCCTGGCAAGGGCTCGACACGAAGACGTAGAACACGAAGAAGAGGTTCCACTCCGGCAGCTCGGCAGGGCGCACGCCGCCTGAGGCGTAGACCACGACGAGCACCGCGACCAGAAGGCCGGAAACGAGTGCGTTCCAGAGCAGGGAGGGGAGCATGTGGCGCCGGCCGAGGCCGAGCTCGGACCACCCGAAGCCAGCGGCGCCTGCCCCTGCGCCGACCGCCAACATCATCACCACCAGGGTGTGGAACCGATAGGCGAAGGGGATCACGCCGGCCAGCAGGAGCAGCACGGGGAGGACGAATACCGGGCCGACGACCGCCGCCAGGGCGAGCAGACGGTTCCTCCGCGGCGCGCCGGCGTTCGTGCCCGGGGGAGATACCGAGGTCATTTCAGCCCACCAACTCCATCACCATCAGGGTGAGCTCGCGCATGGTGCGGCGTAGGCTCAGGGGGGAGTAGAGGACCCGCTGGTAGCGCTGCCAATAGGCGCGAAGACCGTCTGTGGTGCCGGGAGGCTCGGCGTAGGCGGCGGCGTTGAGCCGCTCGACCTTCATGCCCAGGATGGTGCCGAGACTCTCGCGCGGCCGCAGCCGCTGCATGCCGCGTCGCAGGCGGGCAACGGCGGACGGGGAGTCGAGCCGCTCGAGGAAGCCGGCGACCCGTTCGGGGAAGTAGGTGCGCAGGCGGGCGAGCAGTGAGGCCATCCGCTCCCACAGCGACGGGTCCAGCCGGTCGGCGTGCTCGACGAAGCACCCCAGCCCGTGAAGCGCGATCTCGACGCCGAGTGGGTCGACTGTGCCGTACTCGGTCCCGGCGACCTCGATCATGCGCAGCAGGATGACGGCGAGGCGACCCTCTGGGGGCGAGCTCGCCAGGGCGGCGGGGGTGCAGGCTGCGGCAACCAGGTCGCGCAGGACCGCGAGCCGGGGCTCCCCGGTCTCTGCGGCCAGGAACATCAACCCGCAGGCGACGTACCCTCCGAGGTAGGTGCGGGAGATGTCGTAGCGCGCGCCGCTCTCGAGGACGAAGGAACGGAGCAGGTCTTCCGCTCGCCCGACCCACCTGTCCCCCAGCGGCGGCGCTCCCTGGCTGCGTCGCCCCAGCTGGACCAGCCGGATGTCGAACAGCAGGCTCTGGCTGAAGTAGCTGCGGCTGCCGCGGTGGGCCTCGGCGAAGCGCCAGGCGTGTTCGAGCACGCCGTCGCCGTGCGCCAGGGTGCGGCTGATCGATGCCGAGGCGAGGGGGAAGAGGCAGCAGGCGTGGCGCGCCTGGAAGGGGCGCTCGAGGAGCTCGTCGACGACCGCCCGGAAGTCATCCGGCGCGCCCCAGCTGGGCTCCACCAGGTCGAGCAGGCGCTGGTTCACCTGCCGCAGCCGGGGTTCCTCCTGGAGGAGCCGTTTCGCCTGGCGGTACTCGAGCAGGTTGACCGGGTTGTAGTCGTCGGAGATACGGCCGACGAAGCGCTCGGCGATCGCCGGCAGCAGGAGCAGGGCGGCCCTGACCCCGAGGGCGCGATGAAGCACGCCGCGGACCAGCTCGCGCAGGCGCCCGGTCACCTCCGGCCGGCCGGTGTGCTCGAGGAGCATGCCGAGAGCGGCGCCGGCGAAGGGCTCGACCGCGCCAGGCCGGACGATGCGCCACCACAGGACGTCCCTGGCCAGCCGCTCGACGACCTCGAGGGCCTGCCCAAGGTCGATCGTGCCGAGGCGGTGGAGAGCCATCTGGCCGAGCATTGCAGTGCCCGCGTCCCGCGTCCGGCAGGCGCGGTGGATGATGTCGGCGGCCCCGTCGGCCTCGGGCCGCTGGCGGGCGGCCATGGCGGCAACCGCCAAGGCGAGCCGGGCCGGGCGGAGGTGGTCCGTGCCCTCGACGCTCTCGACCGGGCGGGCGGGGGGCAGGTCGAGGAGCCGTCGGGCCACGGTGACCGCGCCCGGTCCGTCCTTCGTCAGGACGGCCGCCAGACAGCGCTCGACCATCTCCTCGATCCCTGCGCCGGGCTGCGACGCCAGGCCGATCAGCAGCGGCTCGACCTCGTCCGGAGGCCGCGCGACCAGGCGGCGGTGGAGCAGCTCGAAGGCGGTGACGCGCTCGGAGCAGGCCTCGACCAGGCGAGCGAGGTCCGGGACCTGAGCCAAAGACAGGGGCTTGCCCTGCAGGAGGGCGCTCGTCACGGTGTCGGGCGCCGGCCCCGGTCGCGGTTTCTCGCCCCGCCAGGAGGCGAGCAGGAAGCCCTCCTCGATCCGCTCGCGGAGCTGCCTCGTGCCCTCCAGGCTGAGGACGTGGTCGGCAAACAGGGCGTGGAACATGCGGTAGCTCGACTCGTCCTCGTCCCGGCGCCCCTCGCCGGTGCTGAGGATGTCGAGACAGTGGTGGACCAGCCGGCGGGTCTC
Source organism: uncultured Thermoanaerobaculia bacterium (assembly GCA_964438135.1). GTDB lineage: Bacteria > Acidobacteriota > Thermoanaerobaculia > Thermoanaerobaculales > Sulfomarinibacteraceae > CAYTJW01. Next base: position 3,343 of record CAYTJW010000110.1, on the reverse strand, counting down.
GACCCGACCGAGGCCGGTGACCCGCTGGACCTCGCCGACGGTGAGCGGCTCCAGGGCCATCGCGAACGCCATCAGCACGGCCTGGATCTGGTCCGCCGCCGTGCCCCTCCCGTCGAGCGCCGCCAGGCGCTCGAGGCGGGAGATCGTCTGGTCGAGCTGCCCCGCCAGCTGGGTGGGGATGGCGTCGATGACGAAGGACGGCAGGAGCCCCGCCCGCAGGTCCTCGGCGAGGAGGTGCAGGAACAGCGGCAGGCCCGCCGACCGCGACACCACGCCCTCGACGTAGTCGGGCCGGTCGACCACTGCGTACTTTGGGAGAACCTGGTAGAGGAGCGCTCGGGTCTCGTCGGCCGACATCGGCGGCACCTCGAGCTCGGCGCGTTGGGCGGGGTCGAGGTGGTTGAAGCACTCTCTCAGCTCGTGCCGGCTGCGCGACGAGAGGAGCATGAGGACGCCCTCGGGCATCGTCTTCGGCATGCCGGCGACCAGCCGCTCGAGGTTGTCGCTGCCGCCGGCCTCCACGGCCTCGTCCAGACCGTCGAGGAGGATCAGCACCTTGAACACCCGCTCGCCGGTGAGGGGCAGGCGCGCGGAGAGACGCTCGAGCGTCCCCGCCAGCTCGGCGGCGGGATCGCCCGCGGACCGGTTGCAGCGCAGGTCGAAGCGGCTGTCGAGCGTCTCGACCAGCCTCCTGAGGAAGCCGGTGGCGGTCTTCTCGCGCCCCAGGTCGCGGAAGAAGAACGGCACCACCGCCACGGGGCCGTACTGGCTGATGGGTGGGTCGATCTCAGGGTACGGCGTGTCACGGCGGGCGGCCCGCGCCAGCAACGCGCTCTTGCCGATGCCCGGCGCACCGTGGATCCAGAGGAAGCCGGCCCGGCAGCGGCAGACCCAGTCCTCGACCGCGCGCGACAGCTCCGGGCGCTCGACGTAGCTTCGGGCCAGGCTGTCGAGGGTCGCCTGACAGGCGACCGGGGCGAGGCGGCGCCACTCGTGCAGGGGGTAGGCCTGCTGGAAGCGCGGGAAGAGGTCTCGCTCGCGGTGGTGCAGGCCGAGAGCGTAGTTGAGGAGGTTGACCGCCTGGCGCGCGCTGTCGACGTCGCTGTAGATGAGCAGGCCGCGGCACACGTCGAGGGCCGTGTCCCTGGTCTCGGCGTCCACCTCAGTCATCCACGCCAGCGGCGTCAGCTCGAGCCAGCGGCTGCGATCCGGGCGGCCGAGGAGGACCGTTCCTGCGGGCAAGCCGGGCTCGAGCTCGACCTCGACCGGCGCACACCCGCGGGCCTCGATGGCTCCACGGGTCGTGGCGATGACCAGGGGGTAGAGGCGCAGAAAGCGGGCTCCGTCCAGCAGCCGGAGCAAGTCCGGGAGGCGCGTGAGGAGGGTCGGCAGCACCGTCGCCTCGGCAGGTATGGAGCCGTGGGCTAACGTGTTGCGCAGCCTGAGGAGGTGGTCGGCGGCGGGCGCCTGGACGTGGCTGCGGGCGTAGGCGACGATCTCGGTCACGAAGGGGCCACCCTCGCGCGCCTCGAGGACCGCACCCGCCTCGCGCACGTAGCGCGCCCATTGGCCCAGCATCGGCCGCCCCAGGGTGCTGGCGAGGAGGCCGCGCAGCTCCGGCGGCAGTGGCCCGCCGCGGACCACGTCGGAGAGCATGACCAGGCCGACGAGCTTGACCAGCACCTCGAAGCAGTCCACCAGTCGGAGCAGGCGTTTGAAGTCGTCGTCGGGACGCGAGGGTGAGGCCGCGGACCTGGTTCCGGCGAGGAGCGAGAGGCTGAAGGCGAGGGGCGACGGCCAGGCGCCGACAGCTGGCGCGGCCGGGGCCCGCAGCAGCCGCGCCCGCTCGGCGCGGAGCGCCGCGCCCGCGGCAGCTGCTGTGCCGGCGAGATCGACGGCGACGGCCTCCAGGAGGGCGCGCAGGGGCGCCGTGTCGGCGTCGACCAGCTCGGCCAGGAGGAGGCGGTGAACGAGGTGCTGCAGGGCCTCAGGCCCGGGGGAGTCGGGGGGTGCGGTCATGGGGCGGCGCCGACTCCGGACCGAGTCGCGCGGCGGAACCGGTGGCGGCGGCTCGGGGCTCTACCCACCACCGGAGCCGAGCACGGCGGTGTGAAGGGCGATCACGGCCGACCCGGCGCCGCCTCGGCCGCGCCGGCGAGTGGCGCCGGCGACCGGGCGCCCACCTGCTCGGACCGGGCCGACCGGCGTCTGGCCCGCGCCCGCGCCGCGACCTCCATCCAGTCCCCCACCAGGCCGGCGCAGACCCGGCTCCAGGTGCGGCTGAGGGCGAAGCGACGGGCGGAGGCGCCCATCGCGCGGCGCAGGGCTGGGTCGCGGATCAGGCGCTCGACGTGGTGGTGGAAGTCGATCCCGACCCGGCCGACGAAGCCGTTGACCCCCTCGTGGATCAGCTCGCGCGGCGCCATGCGGTCCGACGTCACCGCCGGCAGGCCCGACGCCGTCGCCTCGAGGGCGACGTTGCCGAGGGTCTCGGCCCCGGACGGGAGCACCAGCAGGTCGGCCGAGGCGTAGGCGCGGCTGAGCGCCTCTCCCGAGAGGTGGCCGGTGAAGAGGGCGCCGGGCAATGCGGCCTCCAGCCAGCCCCGCTCCGGCCCGTCGCCGACCACTACCGGGCGGACGTCGTCGCGGTCGCGGCACAGGGGCACCAGCGCCTCCAGGGACGTGTTCACCACCAGGCGACCGACGCGGAGGGCGGTCACCCGCGGGGCTCGACCCGGAAGCGGGGGTTGAAGGTCCCGACGTCGATGCCGCGGGCGAGCAGCCCGACCGGCGCGCGGACTCGGCGGGCAACCTCGCAGCGGACGTGCTCGGACGGCACCACCACCTTCTCCAAATGGTCGAAGAACCAGGTCACGGAACGCCAGGTCTGAGCGTCCAGGAGCCGGCCGGCGCCCCGGGCCGGCAACCCCGCCCGTCGCAGCGCCTGCTCGGCCCGGTGGCGGACCCTCTCGTGGCAGGCGGCGTGGTACGAACCGACCAGGGGGACGCCGAGCCAGCGTCGGGCGGCGAGCCCGTTGAGTCCCATCGAGCCGGGGGTGGCGACGTGCACCAGGTCGGGCCCCAGGCGGTGGAGCTCGCGCGCCACCCGCGGTCGCAGCGGCAGGTGGTCCATCGCCCAGCCGGGGTGGACGGCTGGCGGCGCCAGGGGGCGGAAGCGGGTTACCCCCGGGCAGCCCCTGGCTCCCTGGATCCCAGCGCCGCCACCAGCAGGGTCAGGTCGTCGGCGAGGCGGCCGCCCGAGAAGTCGACCACGGCCCCGGCGACCGCCCGGCAGACGGCGCCGGCGCCGGCGCCGCGGTGGGCCTGGACCACGCGCTCGAAG